>JAIOPP010000129.1 GCA_021413845.1 Planctomycetia bacterium
CGTTTGTCGACAGCAACCAAGAGGGGCGTTTTCCCTGCGGCCCGTGCTGCGGCGAGTCGTTCACGGAGCGGCCCGACATCGAAACCTCGATCCTCCATCAGCTTCTCGTTGCCGATGATAATCTCGCTCGTCGCCGTATGCGCGACGATTCCTCGCCCGGCGATCGTCGACAGCCGATCGGCTGCCGGAATCGCGAGGCCTCGTTCCTCGGCCGCTTCCACCACGGCGCGGGCCAAGGGGTGCGAGCTCAGCCTTTGTGCGGCGGCAGCCACGCTGAGGATTTCTCGTTCGTCGGTGCTTGCGTTCGCGACGACGAGATCGATCACGCGCGGCTTACCCTCGGTGAGCGTTCCCGTCTTATCGAAGACGACATGCGTGAGACTCGCCGCGACTTCGAGTGCCGAAGCTTCTTTGATTAAGATGCCGGCTTCCGCACCTCGGCCGGCTGCCGCGACGATCGCCGTCGGCACGGCCAAGCCGAGCGCACAAGGACACGCCACGACCAGCACCGAGATCGCGGCCGACAAGCCGGTACGCCAGTCGCCCGCTAGGAGCCAGGCGATCGCCGTAACAGTTGCGACTAAGAGCACGCCGGGCACGAACACGCGCACGATCCGATCGGCAAGACGCTGGATCTGCGGCTTCGTTTCTTGCGCGTGGCGCACGAGTTCAATCGTCTTGGCGAGGGTCGTTTGTTCGGCGCGGCGCGTCGCTCGAACGGTGAGCGAACCGGCGCCGTTGATGGTGCCGGCGAAAACTTCATCGCCGGGGTTCTTCTCGCTCGGCAACGATTCCCCGGTCAGCCAAGCCTGATCGACCGCGGTCGTGCCGGTGAGCACGAGCCCATCGAGCGGAATTTGAGCGCCGGGCCGAATGAGCAAGGTCGTCCCGATCTCGACGTCCTCGACGCGAACGGTTCGCAACCGAGCGCCGTCGACGAGCGTCGCTTCTAGCGGAGCGAGCTCGAGCAGGTGGCGAATCGCGGAGCCGGTGCGATGCTTCGCTTTCGCTTCGAGCCATTTGCCGAGCGTGACGAAGACGAGGATCATCGCTCCATCCATGAAGTACATCGAATGCCGATGCGTTGCGAAGTCGAACACGCCGGCCGTGAACGCCGCTCCGACTCCGAGCGTGATCAGCGTGTCCATATCGGCCGAGCGTTGCCAGGTTCGTCGCCAAGCTCCGAGAAAGTACGGAGCGCCGAGCACGAGGAGCGTCGTCGTGGCTGCAAGCAGCATCGTCCAGCGCGCGAGAGCGCCGTGCGGTTCACCTGTGAGGTGCAAGATCACGAGCGGCAGCAACAGCGCGAGGCCTGTGAAAAAACGGATCTTCCAACCGGTCGCTTGGCGTCGTTGGCGAGCGGCGCGCTCGTCGGCCGATTGAGGATCGTCGAGCGGGGTTGCGCGGTAGCCGGCCCCGGCCACAGCCGATTCGAGTTGCGCGAGCGATGTGCGCGCGGCATCGAATCGGACGGTTGCTTCGTGGAGCACCATATTGACATCGGCCGACGCCACGCCCGCGACTTCCATCAACGACCGCTCGACCCGCCCGACGCACGCGGCGCAGTGCATCCCTTCGATCGCGAAACGAACGCGCTGCGTGCGCGCGGGAGCGGCGCGAGGTCGATTTTCGCTCGCCGGCCGGGCGTCGTCTCTGGTCGCCCGCTCGTCGTCGGGCACACGATAGCCGGCCGCCGCGACGGCTTCGGCCAGCGCCGGCCGATTCGTCGAGTTAGCGTCGAATTCCACCACGGCGGCGTGCTCGCTCAAAAGCACGTCGGCGCTGGCGACTCCGGGCACCCCGCGCAAGGCTTCGCCGACGTGGTCGGCACAACGCCGGCACGTCATCCCGGCGATCGGTATTTTGATCCGTGAATTCATGCTCGCATTGTATGCGCGGGAGGCAAGCAGCGGCTTAAAGAAGCGAATTTCATCCGGATCGAGAAGCGGGACATCGGTCGTCGTATTCACGGATACCGCATGTTACGATGGAGGTAGCGGGAGGCGCAGATCCGTTCGAAGGAGCGAAACAGAGCCTTTTTCGCCGATAGGAATAACGCCTTGTCGGCAAGTTATCGGGTCGTAGAAGTCGAGAGTTCGCATGCCCCCCTCGCACAGTCGCCGCCGTCGCCGTTCGTCGAGCTCGCATTCGAGTTCGAGATCGAGATCGCGCTCGTCTCGCGCGGCGGCTCCGGCGATCGATACGGCTAGTCTGTGGCTGGTCGTCTCGGGCTTTTATTGGCTGATGCTCGTGATGGCGATGCATCTTCCCGGCGATACGATCCCGCGCGAACTTCGGCCCGAGCCCGGCACCGACGGCACCGTGCATAGCATCGCCTACGCCGGTTTCGCGTTCTTGCTTTGCCGGACGTTCGACGCTTGGCACCGTCGCAAATATCCGACGGTGAATCCTCCGCTGCTGTTCTACGTCTTCATCTTTATCTCTTGCATCACGTACGCCTATATCGATGAAGAGACGCAGCCGTTAACCGGTCGTTCGGCGGACCCGGCCGATTGGCAAGCCGACGTGTTCGGTGCCGCGTTCGGTTGCTGCTGCGATCTGTTTCTCACCATCTTCCTCGGCCGTACTCCGCAGGGCTTGAAGAAGCGGCGCAGGCGTCGACATCGCCACCGGCATCGAACTCGAAGCGAAAGCGGCGAGCATCGCCATCGCCGACGTCGGCGGAGTAATTCGCGTCCGTCGGAGTTGCCCGAGGTGCGCCCGGAAGAACCCAACGAAGGGCTCGACCCGGGCCTCGCATAATCGCGCGTCGAGAGAATTGATTTCTCCGGAAATCGGCCGTCATTCCTCGCATTGCCGGCGGTTTATTCCGTTATTGACCCGCTTTCCAGCCGTTTCTATAATCCCGCCCTTCACGGGCCGGATCGATCGTTTTTTTCGGTCGAAACGCTCGCAGAAGCGGATCGTCGACTGCTCTCAGCGTCGTGCTACAATGGCGGCGTAATGACAGTCTTCGGATCGCGTGAAGTCGTGGGAAGGGGGAGGGGCACGTGTCGTTCGATTGGGCCGACGCCAAACTTCGGGTCCGTCAGGCGGTCGACATCGTCGAGCTAGTCGGCGACTATCTCCCGTTGCGCCGTGAAGGGCGCGGCTACAAGGCGCTCTGCCCTTGGCACGACGACACGAAGCCGAGCTTACAGGTCAACGCCGAACGGCAATCGTTTAAGTGTTGGGTCTGCGACATCGGCGGCGACATCTTCAGCTTTATCATGAAGATGGAAGGGATCGACTTCCCGGAAGCGGTTCAGCTTCTCGCCGACAAGGCCGGCATTAAGCTCGAGCCGAAACGTTCGCCCGACGGCTCCCTGGCACCGGTCGACGATAAACGCGAGCTCCTGCAAGCCCTGGCTTGGGCCGAGCAGCGTTTTCAGGCCTATCTCTTGAACGATCCCGAGGCGGAGCCTGCGCGGCGCTATCTCGCCGAGCGCGGCATTACCGACGAATCGATCCATCACTTCCATTGCGGCTACTCGCCGAATCGTTGGGACTGGCTCGTGCAAGAAGCTCGCAAGACGGCGTTCTCGGCACGCACGCTCATCGGCGCCGGCCTCATCGGCGAACGAACCAACGGCCCCGGCCACTACGACCGATTTCGCGGTCGCGTATTGTTCTCGATTCGCGATCCGCAGGGTCGGCCCGTCGGTTTCGGCGGCCGCGTGTTGCCGGGTATTTCCGACGATAGCCCCGCGAAATACGTCAATTCTCCGGAAACGGCCCTGTTCCAAAAGAGCAGCCTCCTCTACGCGCTCGACCACGCGAAAGAAGCGATTACGCGGACGCGCACGGCCGTCGTGATGGAGGGCTACACCGACGTCGTCATTGCGCATCAGTGTGGGTTCAAGAACGCCGTGGCCGTGCTCGGCACGGCATTAGGCGAACGGCATGTGAAGCTGTTGAAGCGCTTTGCCGATCGGATCGTGCTCGTGCTCGACGGCGACGAGGCGGGGCGCAAGCGAACGGATGAGATCTTGGAATTGTTCGTCGCCGAGCAAGTCGACTTGCGCGTGCTGACGTTGCCGGATGAACTCGACCCGGCCGATTTCTTGTTGCAGCACGGCTCCGCTGCGATGGAGTCGCTCATGGGGGACGCGATCGATGCGCTCGATCATAAGTTTTACTCCGTCACGGCCGGACTCGGATCGCAGCCGAGCACGCATCAGATCAGCCAAGCCCTGGAAAGCATACTCGGCGTGTTGGCGAAAGCGCCTCGTTTGGCCGATAGCCCCGACTCGGCCGCAAAGATGCGCGAAGACCAAACGCTGGTGCGGCTATCACAGCTTTCCGGCATTTCCGAAGAACGGATTCGGCAGCGCCTCGCGGCGATGCGCCGCACGGCAACGAAGCCGCGTGCCTACGAATCGCGCTCGAATAGCGATAAACCTGCCGTACCTGAAGTGGAATCGCCGTTCACCCCGGTGCCCGACGAGCAGCTTTTCGATTCGCCGAAATATGCCCAAGCCGAGCGGTGGTTGCTGGAGATCGCGGTGCATGCGCCGGAGCATATCGCCGAGTTGAAGACGTTGGTCGCGGTGGAAGAGTTGCGTCATCCGGCGCATCGCGTGATTCTCGCAGCGGCATTCCGGATCAGCGAAGAAGGGATTTTGCCCGACTTCGATCGGCTGATGTTGGAGTTCGACGATGCGCGGGCGAAGAACTTTTTAATCGATCTCGATGAAGGCAGAAGAATTAAGGCGCGTGCCGCTACTTCGCAAGAGCTATCGGAGCTAGTGCGAGTATTGCAAGATCAGTCGCTCGCTTTTCGACGACCGCGCAGAACTGCGATTGCCGAATCGGGCTCTAAAGATTCAATTGAGAGAGAGGAAGAATTAGTCGCTCGGCTCAAAGCATTGCACGAGCGTGAGCGCAGCCGCCAAGGCATTTCCGCACCCATGGATGGGTAGGATGTTCGGACGCGGCGGTCACTGCAGGCCGGCCCAAATCGCACGCTTGATTCGGCCGTTTCGGTGACCATAATCGATTGTCTAAGAACCACGAACGGGAGGGATATCGCGTGGACTATTCGGACAAAGATCTACAGGTTTTGATTTCGACGGGCAAAGCGCAAGGCTACCTCACCTACGATCAGGTGAACGACTACTTGCCCGACGAAGCGGTCAACCCCGAGAAGCTCGACAACCTGCTCATCGCGCTCGATGAAATGGGGATCGAGCTCGTCACGGAAGCTCCGGCAGCGAAAGGGAGCGTCGACGTCGCCGCCGTCGAGCCGGAAGAAGAACTCGGCCCCACACGCAGCATTGCGCAAAAGAAGGGCCTCGGCGATTCGCCTCGTTGGAGCGACGACCCGATTCGCCTATATCTCGCTCAAATGGCGGAAATTCCGCTGCTGACGCGCGAGCAGGAAATTTCTCTTGCCAAGAAGATCGAAGTCACGCGGAAGCGCTTTCGCCGCAGTTTGCTCAGCTCGCATTTCGCGCTGCATAGCACCGTGGAAACGCTGAAAAAGGTGCGCGACGGATCGTTGCCGTTCGATCGCACGATTAAAGTCTCGCTGACCGAGCAATTGACCAAAGAACAGATTCTGCAGCGGATGCCGCACAATCTTTCGACGCTCGAACGCTTGCTCAAGGAAAATCGAACCGACTTCAAACGCTGCCTCAGCCGCGGCACGTCGTTCGAAGATCGGAAGCGTTATCGACGACAATTGCTTTCGCGCCGGCGCAAATCGCTGACGCTCGTCGAAGAGCTCAGCTTGCGCACGCGGCGCGTGCAGCCGATGATTCGTCAACTGGAAACCATGCTTACGCGCATGGACTCGCTCAAGCTAAAGATCGGTCAACTCGACGGCAACACGGCTGCGAAAGACGATCGCGCGAATCTTCGCAAAGAGCTGCGCGATCTCATGCTCTCGACGTTGGAAGCTCCGAAGACGTTGCGCATCAAGCTCGCTCGTATTCGCGTGCAGTTCCGCGAATACGAAGCGGCGAAGCGGCAACTCTCCGGCGGCAACCTCCGGCTCGTCGTCTCGATCGCCAAAAAGTATCGCAACCGGGGCTTGAGCTTCTTGGACTTGATCCAAGAAGGCAATACCGGCTTGATGCGGGCCGTCGATAAATACGAATATCGTCGCGGCTACAAGTTCTCGACGTACGCCACTTGGTGGATTCGCCAAGCCATTACGCGGGCCATCGCCGATCAGGCGCGCACGATTCGCATTCCCGTGCATATGATCGACGTGTTGTCGAAGCTTCGCAACGTGTCGAAGCAATTGCAACAAGAACTCGGCCGCGAACCGACGACCGAAGAAACGGCGATCGCCGCAGACTTGAGCATCGAAGAAACGAAGCGCGTGATGAGCATCGGGCGTCAGCCGGTAAGCCTCGATCGGCCGATCGGTGAAAGCGAAGATGCCGCTTTCGGCGAGTTCATCCAAGACGACAACACGCTGAGCCCGATCACGAGCGCTTCGCAAGTGATGCTCCGCGATAAGATCGAAGGACTGCTGAAGACCCTCACGTATCGCGAACGGGAAATCATTCGCCTGCGATACGGTCTCGGCGACGGCTACACCTACACCTTGGAAGAGGTCGGCCGCATCTTCAAGGTCACGCGCGAGCGGGTTCGCCAGATCGAAGCCAAAGCGGTTCGGAAGCTGCAGCATCCGGTTCACAGCCAACAACTCGAAGGCTTCCTCTCGGGCCTCGCTTTAACGTCGTAAGCGAAGATTTTCGCCGAATCGACGAGTTCAGGCAATTTAACGCCGCCGGTCGCACGACCGGCGGCGTTTTTGTTATACTCAACGGTCCCGAACGCCCGGACATTTATTCACGCGCGGAGCGACCGTTCAGCATGAGTTACGCCGTCGTCTTGCGAGAACTACATCGCATCCATATCCAACTGGGAGATTTGCGCGAGCGGATCGAAAAAGGTCCCCGGCAAGTGAAGGCCCATGAGCTCAACGTGGCGCGAAGCGAAGCTGAAGCGACGCGGCTCAAGAACGAGCAAAAGGCGCTGAAGATGGCGTCGGATGCCAAGAATTTGCAGCTCAAGTCCGGTGATTCGAAAATGCTGGACTTGAAGACGAAGCTGAATCAGTCGAAAAGCAACCGCGAATATCAAGCTTTGAAAGATCAGATCGCCGCGGATCAAATGTCGGGCAGCGTGCTGCAAGACGAAATCCTCGAGCTCGAACAAAAGATCGAAGATTCGAAGAAGGTCGTCGCGGCGGCCGAAGCGGTGCTTGTGAAAGCTAAGGAAGAAGTCAATCGCGTACAGCAAAAAGTGCGCGACGAACAAGGTTCGCTCGAAGCCGATTTTAAGCGACTCGAAGCCCAATTGATCGAGTCGGAAAAGGGCCTGCCCGACGACTTGCGCGAAACCTACACGCGTAAAGTCCGCGACATGGGTGCCGATTGCATGGCCGTGGTCGATGGAGAGCATTGCGGCGGCTGTTATCAGAATCTCACTCCGAACACGATGAGCACGCTGATGATGGACAAGATCGTCCAATGTCAGGTTTGCGGACGGATGCTCTACTTTGCGGAAGATCGCTCGATCGGTCAGGATCGCAAGCGCGGCAAGAAGTAGCGGTTGTCCCGAGCGCCGCGCGATGGCAGGTCGAAGCGTGCGGGCTTCACGGCGGTTCCGGCTCTTTACAGTCCGATTCGTTCCAGTCACAATAAGACGGTTGCGGCCTCATCCATTCGGACGAGGTCGTTTTTTTTGACGGTTGTCGAGGTCGCTACTATGTCCGAATACATTCCGATGAGCCGCTCCGGTTACGACAAGCTCATGGCCGAACTGAAGCAGTACGAAGACGTCGACATGCCGAAGATCGCCAAGAACATCGCCGAAGCGCGCGCCGAAGGAGATCTCAAAGAGAACGCCGAATACCACGGCGCCCGCGAGAGCCAAGGAATGTTGCAAGCCAAGATCAACATGCTGCGCGACAAGCTGAGCCGAGCGCAGATCATCGACACCGCGGCCTTGCCGAAAGATGAAGTCCGCTTCGGTGCGACCGTCGTCGTGAAGGATCTCGAATTCGGCGACGAAGAGACGTTCATTCTCGTCGGCGCCGGCGACGAGAACTACGACGAAGGAAAGATCTTGATTACGAGCCCGTTGGCTCAAGGCTTGGTCGGGAAGAAGGTTGGGCAAAAGGTCCAGATCGAAGTCCCCGCCGGGACCATGAAGTTCAAGATTCTCGAAATTCGCATCGAAGACTAACGGCCGAAATCAACTCGCATCGCCGGTCGCGATTCCCTCGAACAGCGCGGAGCCGACCCGGACCATCGTCGCCCCTTCGGCGATCGCCGCTTCGAAGTCGCCGCTCATTCCCATCGAGAGCTCGTCGAAAGCGAATCGGCCCGACCATTGCGAGCGGAGCTTGTTTCGCAGTTCTCGCAGTTCGGCGAACTGCCGTCGCTCGCCATCGGCGTCGGCATTTAAACCGGCCATCGTCATCAAGCCTCGCACGGCGACATGCGGCAACTTCGCGAACCTGTCTAAGAGCGGCTCGAGTTGTTTCGGAGCGAAGCCGTGCTTCGCGACGTCGCCCGATACGTTGACTTCGAGTAATACGGAAGTCGTGTCGAGCTCGAGCGCCGCGGCTTCGCGCTCGATTTCAGCGAGCAATCGTTCGGAATCGCCGGCGTGAATGAGATGCGCGAGCGGCAGCGTGCGGCGAACTTTGTTCCGTTGCAACTGGCCGATGAGATGCCAACGGACGCCGAGCCCGTCGAGCGCTGCGGCTTTATCCCAAAGTTTCTGCGGTCGGGCTTCGCCGAGGTCGAGA
Organism: Planctomycetia bacterium; assembly: GCA_021413845.1. Taxonomy (NCBI): domain Bacteria; kingdom Pseudomonadati; phylum Planctomycetota; class Planctomycetia; species Planctomycetia bacterium. Next base: position 8,774 of record JAIOPP010000129.1, read on the forward strand.
CATCCCGCCTCGATCAGGTATTTCGTCGCGGCGAGGTCGACATACTTCGTCACCGCGACCAAGCGAACCTCCGCGGGCAACCGGCCCGCGCCGATCGAGGCGGCGGCGATGCGCTCGCGCACCGAGGCCAGGTTCGCTACGATTCGTTCGGCGTGGGCGTCGGACATGAGCGATCGTGCGAGAAGCGGTGCGAAAAGGGACTGCGCAAGCGATCTTAGTCGTCGATCTCGATGAGCGGTTCGCTCTCGCCGGCGGTGGTGAATCGCGAGAGCAAGAAGTTGGTTTGCAGGTTGATCCCGAGCAGCGTTCGGTTTGCGCGCCGTTCGGAGAGGGAGCGGTAGACGAGCCAATGTTCTTTGCCGAGTTGCCAACGATAGCCGCAAGCTTCGTACGGCGGCACCAGCCTCAGGTTCTCGCCGACGGTCAGCCGCCGCCAGGTGCAATCGCGCTTCGAACGCTTGCGGTCGAAGACCAAGCAGATCGGCACATACAGAGCTTCCGCCCCTACGGCTTGTTGCCGCAAGACGACGTTTCCATGATCGAAGTTCAAGTCGCCGAGGCAACTTTCCGTCCGCCATTCTTTGAGCGCGAGAGGCAGCAACAGCAGTTTTCGTTTGCCGATCTGAAGCGTCGCTTCGCGCGTTTCCGTTGCGGGCGTGAAAGCACCCGCCTTGACCAACGGCAGCGCCAACTCGCACGCCAAGTTCGTCACCGTCGGCGAGATGACGGCATCGGCCATGAACAGCAAGCCGTCGCGGCGCGTGAGGATGATTTGCCGTTGGACTCGAACGTCGCCGGCGAGCGCAATTTCGAGCTCGAGATAATCGACGTCGACATTCGACTCCCAACAGACTTCTTCCCAAGGGCCGACCGGATCGCAAGCGGAGCCGCCGACGCGGACGCGCGGAGGGATCCGGCCGTCTAAAATCGCCTTGTTGCCCGACAGCATTTCGATGCGCATCGCCGGCGTCGACCAATCGATCGCGACTTGCACTCCCTGCTCGGTCCAATCGGTGCGCAAGACGCTGAGTTGGTCGGCCTCGCTGTGGTAGGAAGCGGCCGGCTTCGGAAAGCCTCGCTTCTCTGTCGTCGGTCGGCCATCGCGGCGCAAGGTTCGTTTCACCAGCTTGCGAATCGACGCGGCGTTTTCCGGATCGGTCGTTTCCATATCGAGCGCGGCGCTGCGCATCGCTGCGCTCCGGTTCCGCGCATCGAGTTTCGGAGCGGTGCCGTCGTAGAAACAGGGGAGTCGATCGGGCCGCGTCAGATACGCTTCGCGGACGATATCGGCCGGAAGGGCCGCGATCGGCTCTGGGGAAGATTCACTCTGCGGCGGCGACTCCGCTTGCGGAACGACCGGTGGTGTCGGCTTTTGTTCAGCGGCCGAGGTTTCAGGTTGGCCGTTCTCGAAAGATTCGGAACGATTGCGTCGCGTAGGGCTTGTTGTCGACATATTGGCTCAGCGGTGGGCCGAATGGTTTCGCAGCGGCGAAGATTTCGGAATTGGCGGCAATGTTGGAAATGCGATACGATGACCGCAACCCAGCAATACTTAACGGCGAGCGGCAGGTGCCGCGTCGTGCTAGCTGAATATACCGCTTTGCCGACCAGATAGCCAAGGAGCCCGCGCGATGGAGCGTCTCATTTCTCGCTTAGCCGTGTTATCGCAAACGGCGGTTTTCGTCGGCACGTTAGGGCTGACGACGGTCGTGTCGATGCTCCGCGCGGCCGATCCCGCGCCGGCCGAATCGAACAACGCCGAAGCGACCCCGAGCGCCGACCAAGAGCCGCCGCTGCCGGGGCTCAAGCGGCTCTCTCCGGCTGCGCAGGTCTGGATCGATCTGCCGAATAAGCAGCTTGTGTTGCGAGGCGAAATCGTGCTTCGTCGCGGTCCACTGGAGCTGTTGGCTTGCTTGAAGAATACGAAGGAACACGAGGCCGTGGTCTCGGTCGAGACGAAGGCCTACGTCGTGCATGCCGGGCTGCTGGCTTGCGGCGCGACGGTCGGGAACCCGGCGAAGTTCGTTCCGGAGTTCACTCCGGCGCGTGGCACCGAGGTCGAAGTGCTCGTCGAATGGACCGACGCCGCCGGCAAGAAGCAACGTAAAGACGCACGAGAATGGGTGAAGAACGCCAAGACGGGCGAAGCGTTGAAATATCCTTGGGTCTTCGGCGGCAGCGGCTTTTGGGTCGATCCGCAAGACAACAAGCGCCACTATCAGGCGGAAGATGGCGACCTGATTTGCATCTCGAACTTTCCGAGCGCGATGCTCGACGTGCCGGTCGAAAGCTCGGCGGCGAACTCCTCGCTCTTGTTCGAGGCGTTTACCGACAACATTCCGCCCGAGAAGACGAAGGTGCTGATCTTCCTCAAACCGAAGCTCGACAAAAAGCCGGCAGCAGGCGAAAAGCCGGCCGACGCGAAGCCGAGCACACCGGTAGGTGCGACGACGAAGTCTGCGGCGGAGAAAGCGGTCGTTGCGAGCCCTGTTACTCCGGTGGCCGCACCCGTCACGGCAAAGACGACTGCCGCTCCGATCTTCGCGGCAGAATCGCCGGTCGTCGTCTCAACGCCGACACCGCCCTCGGCTGATGTTACTCCGATGGAATCCGGCAATGCTCCAGCACCTTCTCAGGCGTCGCCACATAGCTCACATAAAACGGTCCAAACTCCGCGTAACGTGCGCTGGCTTCGTCGAAACGCATCGTATAGACGATCTCTTTAAGGAACGCCGGGTTGCGGGCCCAGAGCGTGACGCCCCACTCCCAATCGTCGAGTCCGACGGAGGCGGTAATGAGCTGCGTGACCTTGCCGCCGAACTTCATGCCGCTCCGGCCATGTTCGGCCATCAGGCGATTCCGTTCGTCGAAGTGGAGCAAAAACCAGTTCTCCGGCGTCTTCCGCTTCTTGTTCATCGGGTAGAAGCAGGTGTTCGGCCACGCAGGAAAGTCGGGCGTGAGCCGTTGCTTGCGCATCATCACTTCGCGGTTCTCATACGCTTTCAGCTTCGCGGCATAAGCCGGACCGGTCGGGTCTTCCCCTTCGTCGATGAGCCGGCGACCGTATTGCTCGACGGTCGGCACGTATTCCGAAACTTCCGTGATCGACACGTAGGAGTACGTCGCTTCCAGTGCGGCTCCCAAAGGAGACGCCAGCAACTTCTGATGCACGGAGTCGACTTTCAACGGGCATGGGTCCAAGATCATCAAGCCGAAGTCGGCACGATGGCCGCCGGCGATCGACGTTTGTAGCCGAATCGGTTGATCGGCAGCCGCGGGATTGAGCACCTCGGCAAACGCTTTGCGACCTTCGGCGAGTTCCGCCGCCGTAAAGCCCTTGAGCGCTGCGCGGTTGAAACGGTAATACGAGTGCGTGCAGTGCCAAGCATCGGGCGGGGTGAGCGAAACCTCGGTGCTCGGCGCTGCGGCGCCGGGACGAGTGCCATGACCGGAAGCGGCAGGAGTGTGACCCGACGGGGGACCGTAAGACATTGCGGCAAATCCTCAAAACAAAACGAACCGGGGAATGCGACGTTCACGAACTTCTCACGCACGGGCATTATCATACCAATCCGCGAGCGCGTGAACGAGTGGGCCATGTAGCGAGTGAATCGTGCGCCGAAACGCCATGCAGAGGAGCCGTGTAGCGAGAAATTGTTGCTCGCGGTTCGGCGGTTGGTTAGAGTGCGTAGCCGCCTGCCGCTCGCCGTCGCCCCGCCTAGTTTTCCTGAGGTTTCGCATGTCCGAGATATCCCGTCGCACATTGCTCGAACGTGGAGCCGCGCTGGCGCTGTCGGCAAGTTTGGCTACGCCGTGGCAGGTCGAGGGAGCGGAGCCCACGACTGCCGCCAAGCCCGATACGGCAAAGCCTGAGACCGCCGCCAAGCCTGTTGCGCCGAAGGTCGATCCTTACCTCGACGCCGTCTTCGTCGAGGGAGCGCCGCCGCAGCCGGCTGCGGATTCGTTTACGGTCGTCGTGCTGCCCGACACGCAGCACTACAGCGAAAAATTTCCGGAGCAGTATTACGCTCAGACGGAGTGGATCGCGGCGAATGCGAAAGAGCGCCGGATCGCGGCCGTGTTTCATCTCGGCGACATCACGAACAAGAGCACGCCTACCGAATGGAAAGTCGCGCAGCAGGCGATGCGCAAGCTCGATGGAATCGTGCCGTATTTCCTGACGCTCGGCAACCACGACTACAGCGAGATGGGAGCCTGCGCCGATCGGACGACGCTCTACAACGAATACTTCCCGGCCTCGCTGTTTCGGGCCACGAAGAATTTCGGCGGCAGCTACGATCGAGAACCGGAGCGGATGGAGAACAGCTACCAACTGTTCTCAGCAGGAGGCCGAGATTTTCTGGTGCTCTCGTTGGAGTTCGGTCCTCGCAACGATGTGGTTCGCTGGGCGAATGAAGTCGCCGCGGCGAATAAGGACAAATCGATCGTGCTGTTGACGCACGCGTATATGTACTACGACGAGACTCGTTACGACTGGGCGAAGTGCGGGAAAGACCAGAAGTGGAACCCGCACGATTATAAAGTCGCCGCGGCGACGGCCGACGACGTGAACGACGGCGAGCAACTGTGGCAAAAGCTCGTTTCGAAGCATGAGAACTTCGTGCTCACGCTCAACGGCCATGTGCTGAACGACGGCCTTGCGCGGATCGTCTCGAAGACGCCTGGCGGACGCGAGGTGCCGCAGGTGCTCGTCAACTTCCAGATGAAGCCGCACGGCGGAGATGGCTGGCTTCGGCTTCTGGAATTCAAGGCCGACGGCAAAACCGTCGACGTGCGCGATTATTCACCGACGCTCAACCGGCAAAACGAATCGAAGCAAAATCGCTTCCTGATGGAGTTGGCGTCGCCGTTGGTGTAAGTCGGGAAATCAGCCGGCCGCTTCGATGAAGTCGGTCGTGAGATGCCGGAACACTTCGCGCGTCAGCTGGATCGGCACCGGCCGGCGCGATTGATCGGGCTGCTTCTCGTAGCGGCCGAGGCTCAGCTTCCCGCCGCCGCAGACTTGGAGCTCGTAATAAGTGCGGCTGCCGTCGTCGGCACGTCGCGGCGGCGACGACCGCATTTGCACCGTGCAGGTATCGGCATCGGTCTCGATCGTCCGAATCGGTTCGAGCAAGTATGTCAATCGGCCGGCGAGCGCTTCGGCGATCCGCTTCACTTGCGCAAGCGGAGCGGTCTTCCAGCGCTCGTTGCACACTTCGAGTCGCTCGAACGCGCAGGCGAGCTTTTCGGCGGCGAGTAGCTCGCAACCGATGCGCGCGGTGCCTGCCGTTTCGTCGATCGTCGTCGGAAAACTCCCGACCTGGGCCGCACGTTCGACGGCCGCTTCGATGCGGTCGTTGATTTGCGAAGTGGTCACGATGAACGGCGTCGTGGGAGACGTCGTGAATGAATTTGTCCCTAAGTTCATAGCCGTCACTCTTCTCGAAACGCCGGATGAGCCATGGGCTGCCGGCTTATTGCCACGCCTACTTCGTAAAACGACGCTCGCGCGCTCTTCCTCGAATCCCTCTCACTGCATCCGGCATGCCGGATCGGTTCGCATCTTTCGTTAAGCCTCGCATGCCCGCTGCGTATGTTGCGTGCCATCGTACGACAGCACGACCTTCGCATTGTCCAACGTGGTTTCGATATGGACCGGTCGGGCCCACAATCGACAAAGGTTCGTCAACGTATCACGGGCATAGTTCATTTGCAGATCGACGCCGTTATGCAAGTGTTCGAGGTAGAGCTCCCCGCGGTTCTTGTAGTTGCCGTCGACTATCTGAATAATCGGCCGGCCGGCGTTCGTTAGATTAAAAAGCAATCTTTCTTTAATCAGCGGGAACTCGCGGCTCTCGATCTCGTATTGATCGCTCCCTTGGTTGAAACCGAAGCTAAAGAGCCGATGTCGGCGGCAAAAGTCGAGCGTCAGGAAGCTGTCGATGAACGTGAGGTCGTTGTAGACCCGACGAACCTCGAAGATTTTCTGACGGCCTAAGCCTGCCTTCGTGTCCCAGCGGCGTTTGGCGTCGAGATCGTCGCAGTCGTCGTATTCCTTGCCGAATTGGCCCCGATTCCATCGTTCTTCGATGTCGCGATAGAGTTCGACGCCGATCTTGTAGGGATTGAATCGCCCGCCGGCAGTCGACAGCGTCCCCGCGTTATGATCGCAGTAGCAGATCAAGTCGCTCGGTGCCATGCCGTGGCGCGTCATGATCGTGCTGTGCCAATAGCTGGCCCAACCTTCGTTCATGATCTTGGTTTGGGCCTGCGGCGCGAAGTAGTAGGCTTCGTCTCGGATGATCCCGAGCACATCGGCCTGCCACGCCTTGAGCGGTGCGTTTTCCATGACGAACGACATGACGTCGCGCGCGGGCTGAGTCGGGAAGCGTCGGCCCGCTTGGTCGTGTTTGGCGAGGCGAGCTTCCGCCTCCGCGGCCAGCGCATGCTTTGGGTTGATGTACGAATCCATGTAGTCTTTCGACTTCAGCTTGCCGGACGCCGGCGCTTCGTCGTCTTCGTCGTATTGCCCGAGCGGTTGCCGCACGGGTTCCGGTTTGTCGTCGTGGCGCTTGATGTGCGGCGCGTGAATGTCGATGAGGTCTTCGATGCTGAGGCAGGCGTCGATGAACGTTTCGACCGTGTCGACGCCGTAGCGATCCATGTGTCGGCGGATGCGATTGCCGTTGTTCGCCGTTTGATCCATCATCTTGCGATTCGTATGCGCGAACCACAGATTGTTCTTGAAGAAGTCGCAATGGCCGTAGACATGCGCCATGACCATCTTCTGATCGGTGATCTCGTTCGACGTCATCAAGTAGGCGTAGCAGGGATCGTTGTTGATGACGAGCTCGTAGATTTTCTGGAGCCCGTAGTGGTAGCCCTTGGAGAGCTGCTCGTATTCCATGCCCCATCGCCAGTGAGGATAGCGCGTCGGGAAACCTCCATAGGCGGCGACGGCGTTGAGCTGATCGCAGTCGACGAGCTCGAAGATCGTGGGGAAGAAGTCGAGGCCGTAGCTGCGCGCATGCCCTTCCATTTGGCGCTGAATCTCGGCCAAATGAGGCGGAAACGGGATTTCTCTGACTTGCGACATGATTAGTTGCTCTCGCAAAGTGCTTCCTTGCGCCGCGTATCTCTCTTGCTGTCCACCGACCACTGACCACCGACCACTTACTTCCCCTTCCCGAGAAATTGCTTAATCGAATCGTAAATCGCTTCTTTGTTTTTGATTTCCGAGAAGACGAGGTTGTCGAACTTCTCGCCGAGCGCGCCACGCAACGTGCGCAAATACTCGCCGCTGCCGTAAGGGCTTTCGACTTGTCCGTAACAGAAGAGATTGACCTTCGGCAGAATATGCTCGCGCAGCATCGCGAGGCTCTGCTGGTTGTCTTCGCCCCAATTGTCGCCGTCGGAGAATTGGAAGACGTAGACGTTCCACTCGCTGGGGTTGAACGACGTCGTTAACAGCTCGATGACCGATTTGTATGCCGCGCTGATCCGCGTGCCGCCGCTTTCGCGCGTGTGGTAAAACGTATGCTCGTCGACGATCTGCGCCGCGGCATCGTGGATGATGTAGCGCCGTTCTAGGCCTGGATAATGGCTCCGCAGCCAGGTGTCGATCCAGAACGACTCCGTGCGCACGATCGACTTCTGGTCGTCGGTCATCGAGCCGGATACGTCCATCACGTAAATCGCGACGGCGTTGGCGTCGGGCAACGGATGCGTCGACCACGATCGGTAGCGCTTGTCTTCTCGGATCGGCACGATCATCGGGCTTACGGCATCGTACGTCTTCGACGAAATTTGCCGTTTCAACGCCTGCATGTAGGTGCGACGGAAGTGGCGTAGCGATTCCGGGCCGGTTGAGCGAATGCTCGAGTAGCGGACCTTCTCGGTCGTGATGTTGTCTTTTCCCTTGGGTTCGATCCGCGGTAATTGCAACTCGTTGCCGAGGATCTCCGCGAGCTCTTCGAGCGAGACCTCGACTTCGACGATGTGCCCGCCCGGATCTCCGCCGGCCTTGCCGCTGCCCGGCTGCTCGTCTTCGCCTTTGCCGACCGGCGTTCCCTTTTCTCCGGCACCTTGGCCGACGCCGCCGGAGCCGTTCTTGCCGTAGCGAAAGTGGGGCACGTCGAGTTGCGGAATCGGGATGCTGACCAGGTCGCCTCCTTTGCGGCCGATCATTTCGCCGTGCGTGACGTACTTTTTTAGGTTGTCACGAATCTTTCCTTTCACGATCTGTCGGAATCGCGAAAGGTCGTTGTCGATTTTCATCGTCATGTGTGCGTGCCCTCATTCGATCCAGCGGACGCCGAACTCGCTGCCGGGCGACCGGCCATGGTCGCTCTCGTTATCGCGGCTCGATTCGACGTCGAAGCATCGGGCCCTTTCATCTCTTGCCGGAACGATCGCGCAAGCAATCCTAGTCTCGATCGATCGTCCGGCTTGTGATTCCTCTAGTTTCTATACGGTTCGCATGTCTCAGCAGGTCGTCGTTGCGGTTTATTTCTTCACGTCGCCGCGCGCGAAGATGCTGGCGACATACGTCAACACGTCGGTTGCGCTTTCGTCGTCGTAGCCGTAGTCGCGAATGAGCCGGCCTTTCACGACGTCGATCTTCGCCTGCGTATCGGCATCGACGACGTTCGAGACCAGGCTCGTCAGCTTGATCGTGTCTTTCTGGTCTTCGAACAGCTTGAGCTCGAGGGCCCGATAGAGGCGCTCGTTCGTTTTGTAATCGAAGGTCTTGCCGTCGATCATCAACGCGCCGATGTAGTTCATGATCTCGCGACGGAAGTCGTCTTTGCGGCTTTCCGGCACGTCGATCTTCGCTTCGATCGAGCGCATCAGCCGTTCGTCGGGTTCGTCGTATTGGCCGGTGAACTTGTTCTTCACTTTTTCGCGCTGCGTGTAAGCTTTGACGTTGTCGATGTAGTTCGCGCACATCCGCTTCAACGCATCTTCATCTGCTGCGATGGCTCGTTGCACTTCGTTCTTCACGATGTTCTCGTACTCCTCCTTCACGACGGAGAGCAACTCGCGGTAGTGCGTCTTCGTTTCCTCGTTCGTGATGAGGCTGTGATGCTTCAAGCCGGCTTCGAGCTCGTTAATCACCATGAACGGATTGATCGACTTCGCATCGGGATGCGAGACCAATGCGTTCGAGATCTTGTCTTGCACGTAGCGCGGCGAGATGCCGAATAAGCCTTCCGTCGTGGCTTGCTCGCGCAATTCTTTGACGTTGTCTTCGGTGAAGCCGGGAAGCGACTTGCCGTTGTAGAGCTTGAGCTTCTGTAAGAGGCTCAAGCCGGCGTTTTTCGGGGGTTCCAGACGCGTGAGCACGGCCCACATCGCGGCCATTTCGATCGTGTGCGGAGCGATATGCTTGCCGCGCACCTTGCCGCGGTTGTAGTCCTTCTCGTAGATGTGGATCTCATCGCTCAGCTTCGACACGTACGGAATGTCGATCTTGATCGTGCGGTCGCGCAGAGCCTCCATGAACTCGTTGTTCTGCAGTCGACGATATTCCGGCTCGTTCGTATGGCCGATGATGACTTCGTCGATATCGGTTTGCGCGAATTTCTTCGGCTTGATCTTATGTTCTTGGCTGGCGCCGAGCAGGTCGTAGAGGAACGCGACGTCGAGCTTCAAGACTTCGACGAACTCGATGATGCCCCGATTGGCGACGTTGAATTCGCCGTCGAAGTTGAAGGCGCGCGGATCGCTGTCGCTGCCGTACAGCGCGATCTTACGGTAGTTGATGTCGCCGGTCAGTTCCGTCGAGTCTTGGTTCTTTTCGTCTTTCGGTTGGAACGTGCCGATGCCGATCCGATCTTTTTCGCTGAGCAGTTGACGACGCACGCGCACGTCTTGCACGACGCGCGTCCAGTCGCCGCCGTACTGCGCTAAGCGTTCGTGATAGATGTAACGGCAGAACGGGCAGAGCTCGCCGTTGATCTTGACGCGGAAGTCTTCTTCGCCGTTGGGATGCGCTTCGTTGAGCTTGGCCGCCACGTCGGCTCGGAAGCGATGCGGCACCAGATGCAACGGCTCTTCGTGCATCGGGCACCAATGCATATTCTCCGCGTTCTCCAAGTCGACCCAGCCGAGCGTGTAGAGCGCTCCGTCGTCGCTCGCGGTGTAGCGCTCGAGGCCGTGCTTCAAGAGCCGCGCGATCGTGCTTTTGCTGCTACCGACCGGACCGTGCATCAGCAGCACGCGCTTCTCGACGCCGTAGCCTTTGGCGGCGCTTTTCAAGGCGTTCACCAAGGCCGTCAGCGAGTCTTCCAGGCCGAAGACGGCATCGTCGCCGGCGTGATCGGGATCGTCGAAGAAGCGATAGCGCACGCGCCGTTCACGGTTCACTTCGTAGGTTTCGGTGCCGTACGACACGATCATGTCGTACACGCGCACGAAGGCGTTGCGCGTCACCTTCGGGTCGTGCTTGACGAGATCGAGATATTCCTCGAACGATCCGATCCAGTTCTTCTTGCGGAACTGATCGAGATCTTGCCGTTCGGCGATCAGTGAGATGATCGAGCTTCCACTGCTCATGGCATTCCTCCTTGGAGGAGAAAGTGTGATTTCAACTTGTCCACGAACCTGTTCAGACTTCCGAAACAAGACTCCGCAACGGGAAACCGGCCGCAAAAAAGCACGGATACTCCATGGCTTTTCGCGCTATGCGCAGAACGATCCCCTGGGCAAGATCCAAAGCGTCTTAGGTCGTAAAAACGACGATTCCGGGTCGGATCCGCTCAGAGTGAGCAAACTTGGAAAAGAACACCCGGAACTGGGCTAGGCGGGCCGAAAACTCGCAGGTCGTGCTTCTTGCACTCGCCGTAGGCGGGCTTCATGCCCGGCACCTGTCCCTGTTTTCAGTATCGGCAGACACATAAATTGCGGCAAGAGCGAAGTTGCGCGAAGTCTGCTAAAGAGCGCGCTTCGGATCAGGCTTCGTGATGCGAAGTGCCGTTGGCGCAATCGTTTGGGCACGATGAAAAAGAAATGACGAACAAGTTACGAATTTCCAACTGACACAGCCGGAAATAAGACACTTGGCCGGCGACATAACCATCGCGGGTTAACCGTGAAATGTTTCACAGGCGGGGAAGTGGTCAGTGGTCGGTGTTCAGTGGTCAGTTGAAGATAAGCCCCCGTCATAGACATCCGAAAACTGACCACCGACCACTGATCACCGACCACTTCCCCTCGCTATTTCCCTTTGCCGATGAGCTTCTCGACGCTCTCCAGCAAGCGGTCCATTGCGAACGGTTTGCGGATGTAATCGTCGACGCCGAGCATTTCCGCATAGGCTTTGTGCCGCGAGCCTTCGTTGGCCGTGATCATAATGATCTTCATCGGCACGGGCCGTGTGCGGCGGAGTTTTTCCAGCACCAAGAAGCCGCTGCGCTTCGGCATCATCATGTCGAGGATCATCAAGTCGGGGTCTTCGCGCTCGGCCATCGCAAGCCCTTGGTTGCCGTCGCGAGCAACGAGAATCGTATAGCCTTTCGCTTCGAGCAGCATGCGGAGCGAGTCGATGATTTCGTAATCGTCGTCGACTAGGAGCACGCGCTTCGTAGCGGCGATCGGAGGACTCGGATCGGTGGTCATGGCGAAGTTCCTGACTCGGGCAACAAACTGATCGGGTGAACGAAAGAGACCAACACTCGCTATTTCGGCGTTTCCAACGGCGACTACATCAACCGCCAACCATCGGCCATCGTTGCTTCTTTGACGACGCAAATGATGCCGTCGCAAATGGCCGCGGTGCCGTCGTCGGCACGGTCGCGAAGTTCGCGATCGTTGACGATATGCACGTTGCGGCCGATACGGCAATTCTTGTCGATGATGGCCCGCTCGATGATCGTCCCTTCGCCGATTCCCATCGGCGGCACACCGCGCGCATGATCGGCCGCAATCTGGTCGGGCTCTTGGAAGAAGTCGTGACCCATCACGATCGTATTGCGGATTCGGACGTTCTTGCCGATGCGGCAACGAAGCCCGATGACGCTGTTCTCGATCACAGCCCCTTCGTCGATGTGGCACCCGTCGGCGATGAGGCTTTGACGAATCGTCGCCCCTTCGATGCGCGTCGGCGCGAGCGAGCGCGAGCGGGTGAAGATCGGCGAATCGCCCGACATCAGATCGAACGAAGGACTGTTCTGTGCGAGCGCCAGATTGGCCTCGAAGAACGATTGGATCGTGCCGATGTCTTCCCAGTAGCCGTCGAAAAGGTGGACGGAGACTTTGCGCGTTCGAATCGAGGCCGGAAAGATTTCCTTGCCGAAGTCGGCGTAATTGGTTTTCGTCAGCACATCGACGAGCACGTCGCGATTGAACACGTAGATGCCCATGCTGGCGAGCAGGTCGCGCCCTTTGCTCGGGATGCCGCGGGCGTCGATCCAAGCCGGATCGGTGCGGAATGCTTGCGCCTCTTCGTCGGTCTTCGGCTTCTCTAAGAAACCGAGAACGCGGCCGTTGTCGTCGAGCCGCATCACGCCGAAGCCCGAGGCTTGCTTCCGATCGACCGGCAGAGCGGCGATCGTCACGTCGGCCTTAAGCCGCTTATGCGTCTCGAGCATCTCGTTGTAGTTCATGTGATAAAGCTGATCGCCCGACAGAATCAGCACGTAGTCGATGCCGGGCTGCTGCAGGTATCGCAAGTGTTGCCGCACGGCGTCGGCGGTCCCTTGGTACCAGATCTCTTTTTCGTTGGTCTGCTGCGCCGCCAAGATTTCGACGAAGCCGTCGCTGAAGGCGTCGAAGTTGTACGTGCGGCGAATATGGCGGTGCAAACTGACGGAGTTGAACTGCGTGAGGACGTAGATCCGGTTCATCCCGCTGTTGATGCAGTTCGATAGCGGAATGTCGATCAGACGATACTTTCCGGCCAACGGCACGGCGGGCTTCGAGCGAAACTTCGTCAGCGGCAAGAGCCGGGTTCCGCGTCCGCCGCCGAGCACGAGAGCAATCGTCTTATTCATAGCCGTTCCTACCGCCGAATGACCGATTTCCGAACTTCGCCGGCCGCCGAAAACCGAGACCTGCGCGAATAACTATCGTAAGGTTTCGCCTTGCGCTAAGCTAGGGCCGAGAAACGAGGCGGGAAGCTTCACGCTCCCTGCGAATTACGCTTTGAGCAGCGGAAAAAATCGTCCCGCGATCGGCGAGCCCGCGGCCACGCTCGGCACGCCCTTAAGCAGCGGCTCGTCGGAAGCGGAACGAACGCCGTCGCGAATCGCGTTGATGACGACCGCTCTGCGCGGCCGATCAGTCCGATTCTCTTGCGAGCCGTGAATGAGGAGCGGATGGTGGAACGCACATTCTCCCTTCTTCAACTCGATGGCGACCGGCTTGAACTGCGCCATCTGCTCGTCGCAAAGCACCTTGCGAATGGCATCCATCTTGCCGGCCAAGCCGGTGATCGGCAGCAAGTTCCATGTGTGGCTTTTCGGAATGTATTGCAGGCAGCCGTTCTCCGAGGTCGCATCGTCGAGACCGATCCAACAAGTGAGATGGGCCATCGGCACGGTGCGCGTCCAATACGAATAGTCTTGATGCCAAGCCACGACGCCGCCGTCGAGCGCCGGCTTGCAGAAGAGTTGGTCGTGCCAGAAGCGAACCGCACCGTCGAGCAATTGCGAAGCGGCCATCGTGAACCGCGGGTTCCATAAGATATCGTGAAAGCCCGGCCTAATCCGCCACGCACCGAGCGCGTGAAACAGCACCTTGCTCGGATCGGCCGACTCGTTCGTATGGTATTCGTAAAAGAGCTCGTTGCCGTCGAGCGTCGGGTCGAACAAATCGGTCAACTCCTTGCGAAGCTGCTCGACCTGCTCGTCGTCGAGCATGCGCACGCCCGCCAAGTAGCCGTTCTCATGAAACGACGCGACCTGCTCGTCGGTGAGCCGATAGCGGTCCCATTCGGCCGCGCTTTGGGGGATCGAAAACAAATCGCCGACGAGTTCATGACGAAGCGAAAGATCGGCAGCCATCGGGCCAAGGCTCCAAAGCAGGGCGTGATCGATGCGAACGAGCGAAGAAACGATTCTGCCGCCGAACGCCGAACGAGGCAAGTGCCTGCAATGACACACTGGTATCGTCCGAACGACGATGTTCGGCAAGTCGTGACGTAGGAAGTCCGCGGTTCATTCTATTCTACGGCGCCTCGCCATAGGCTTCGCGCTCGAAGGGGTTGTCGCGATAGGGGTCGAGTCCGCGCAAGTAGGCGACGAGGCTCGCCAATAGATAAGCGGGGAGAAAGAAGGGGCCCCAGCGTTCGTATTGGCGCACGTGTACCCGTTCGTGGGCGCGGCTATAGTTGAGGCAGTAGGCGTCGCAGCCCCAGACTACGTGGCCGAGCGTCATCGCCGCTCCGGAGCCGACCCAAGGGAGCCCGCGTCGGAGTAACTTGGTGACGATCCCTCCTTCGATCTCGCAGACTCCCCTCACCCAGCGAACCGTGCCCCCTTGCAGCAACACGATCGGCGCAGGGAGCAGGCCGAGCAGAGTCGTGGGGAGGGCCCAGAGATAGAGTAGGGGTTGAATCCAGCGCATCGTTTCCTCGGCCGTGGGAGCGCGGATCAAACCTTGTGGTTCGCGAGCATCGACATTCCGCCTGGGCACTCACTAGGAGAAAAGCTTTCGACAAGCCCTGCGGCTTAATCTAGCATAGAGAGCGCTTGCCGCTGATCGTCTTTTATGAGCCAAGGTCGAAGTGACATGAATCGTCTGCTAATCGCGGTTTTCCTCGGCACGTCATGCTGTTCGCTCGGTCTCGCCGCCGAGGGGCCGACGTTGGTGCAGCGGATGACCCTCAGCGAGCGGGTCTCGAAGATTAATGCCGAGTTCGCCGATGCGATGAAGCAAACCGGTCGAGATGCGGCGTTGCAAACCATGATCGTCGGCAAGCGGAACGAAGCCCTCGCGCGGCTGGCGCTCGCGGCCGAAGCCGGCAAGTCGACCGAGCACGATGAGCTGACGAAGATCTATTTTATTCTCGACCGCTTCGAAGACTGCGTCCGTCAGGCTCGGCTCGCGATAAAATCGCGAGCCGATGATTATGCTTCGCAGCAAAAGCTCGTCCTCTCGCTCGGGCACTTGGAAAAAACAGAGGACGCGATCGCGGAATTGAAAGCGATGATCAATCGCGACGTTGCGCCGGAAAAGCTGAATCAGTATCTCAGCAACACCTCGTTCACCGTCGCCGCCTACGTTTTACTGCTCACCAACAATCATAAGTATGCCGAGGCCGAAGGAGTGCTTTCCGCTTGGGATGCCAAGCTCGGCAAGCTCACGCTCGCAAGCGAACCGCTCAAGCCCGCCGGAGACAACGCGAAAAAAGGGCTCGCATCCTTACGCGCGCGCATGGAGTTGGCGAAGAAGCGCGACGCGCTGCTCGGCGGGCCTTACTTCCCGATCGTCGAAGCGACTTGGCTCAACGGCTCTCCTTTAACGCCGGAAGAGCTGCGCGGCAAAGTCGTGTTGCTCGACTTCTGGGCCGTCTGGTGCGGACCGTGCCTCGCCACATTTCCGCACCTGCGCGAGTGGCACGACAAATACGCCGACAAAGGGCTCGTCATCATCGGCAGCACGACGCGCTACGGCTACGATTGGAATCCGGAGACCCATCGCATCAAGCGTGTCGAGAACTTGCCGCCGGCCGAGGAAGATGTCGCCACCGCGGCTTTCGCCAAGTGGCATGAGCTGAAACATCGGATCGCCGTCATGCCCGACCGCGACCTGTCGACGAAGTACGCCGTGTCGGGCATTCCGCAGGCAGTGCTCATCGACCGGCAAGGAATCGTTCGGTTGATCTTCGTCGGCAGCAACGAAGAGAGCGCGAAGTTGCTCGAAAAAGGAATTCGCGACGCCCTCGGGCTCAAAGACGAAGCGGCGACGCAGTAGCGGCCTCGCTCGTTGGGTCGGCGACCGAGAGGGGGGCCGGCGTGGAAGGCCGGTCTAGCAACTCTTCGCGCAGAATGACGACGTCCGGTGCGGCCTCGATGCCGAGCCTCACCTTGCCCGGCCCGATCTGGACGAGCGTGACGACGATGTCGTCCCCGATGCGGATACTTTCCCCGACGCGACGTGTGAGTACGAGCATGGCAGCCTCCGTGTTGCCTGTTCTCCGACGACCTGAACGGTCGCAAGCATAGCAATGCCGGCGAGCGGTCGCAAGCAAAAAGGAAGGCTGTCGCGGCTGCTTCTATAAGCTCATACCCTATCGCAACTTATCGCACCAACGCCGGCGGGTTCGCGACTCCTACAGCGCCGCTTGATATACCTCCGAAGCCGCCGCCACGGAAGCTCCGCGATCGAATTTGTATCCTTGCTCAGCGAGCAATTGTTCCAGCGCCCCGAGGAACGAATAAACGCTTGCCGGCCGCGAGCCATGTCCCATGAGGCCGACGCGCCAGACCTTCCCCTTAAACGCTCCGAGCCCGCCGCCGATCTCGATGCCGAAGCGGTTCAACAGCGCTCCGCGGACCTTCATGTCGTCGATGCCCGCCGGAATATGCACGGCGTTGAGCATCGGCAATTGATGCCCCTCGGCCGAGGCGTAGCCGATGCCGATCGCACCGAGTCCGGCCTTGAGCGCCTGGTGATTCAGCAGGTGCCGCGCGAAGGCCGCGTCTTGGCCTTCTTCCAGCACGATCCGCAGGGCTTCGTAGAGCCCATAGGTCATGTTGATCGGGCCGGTGTGATGGTAGACCCGCTCTTGGCCCCAATACTTGGCGAGCATCGAGACGTCGAGGTACCAACTTTGCACCTTCGTCTTCCGATTCATAATCACATCCAGCGCGCGTGGGCTGAACGAAGCGGGAGACAAGCCCGGCGGGCAGCTCAAGCACTTCTGCGAGCCGCTGTAGATGGCGTCGATCTCCCACTTGTCGACTTCGACCGGCACGCCGCCGAGCGCCGTCACGGCATCCACCAGAAGCAGCGCGCCTGCATCGTGAACGAGTTTCGAGATCTCTTCGATCGGTTGCCAAGCGCCGGTCGAGGTTTCGGCCATGACGATGCCGACGACCTTCGGCTTGGCCTTCGCGAGCGCTTCCTTGAGGTGGCTCGGCTCGAAGATCTCGCCCCACGGCCGATCGACCCGCGTCACGGCGGCCCCCGCGCGGCTCGCGACATCGACCATTCGTTCGCCGAACACGCCGTTGACGCAGACGATCATCGAATCGCCCGGCTCGATCAAGTTGACGACCGTGCTTTCCATGCCCGCCGAGCCGGTCGCCGAGATCGCCATGGTCATCGGGTTCGTCGTGCGAAAGAGCGTGCGCAACATCTGTTGCATGTCGCTCATCAGCGTCAGGTAATAGGGGTCCAAGTGCCCGACGGTGTTCGCGCCCAAGGCTCGCAGCACGCGCGGATGGATTTCGCTAGGGCCGGGACCGAGCAACAAACGAACCGGAGGATTGAGCGGCGGAGGGAGCGACATAGAAATGCTAAGTGCTAAGTGATAAATGATAAGTGAAGAGGAGGCGACCGGGGAAATCGTTAGAAGCCGATCGGCTGCGGCGGCTTGGGGCCTTTTTCTTTGACTAGCTTGCTGATCGCTTTAAACTCCGGCGTGCCGGAGCGTTCGCACCATTCGAAGAGGGCCGCTTCCGTGGTGGTGAGCGTCGCGCCGGAGGAGTCGAGTCGGCGCAAGGCCGTCTCGCGATCGAGGTCGAAGCGCGAGCCGACGGCATCGACGGCGATGAACACGCGGAAGCCGTGCGTCATCAGATCGAAAGCCGTTTGCTGCACGCAGACATGCGCTTCGATGCCGACGAGCAAAACCTTGTGAATGCCCCGCTCGATCCACTCTCGAAACAGCGCGCCGCACTCGCCGCAACTGAATGCCGTCTTGCTCGGGATCGACGAAAACTTCTCGGCCAGCTCCGGAACGGTCGGGCCGAGCCCTTGCGGATATTGCTCGGTTGCGGCCTTGGCGACTTGCAAGATGTCGGCCCCATCGATCAGGCGACGGATGTTCCAAATGATGCGGGCATGATCCGGCACCAGCGTGATGAGCTTCCCCTGCACGTCGACCACGAGCAAGCCGGTATCGTCGGCCGACATCAGTTCGGGGCTGCGTGATAAGGGGCGATTTTGCGATGCTTCGGAGGGGGCGTTCATGGAGGGTTAGCATAACGAATCCGAAGACGGCAAACCAGCAGCCAAAGTAGTAGGCACGTTCCACGTGCCGTAACCACTTGCGCATTCGGAGCGAGAAGTACGATTGCAAAACGTTCGATGCTCCTTCAATAGCCCCTGATGCATATCTGAGGCGCGACCGCGTTGATCGTTCGCAGCCGTTCGTGGCGGACGGCACGTGGAACGTGCCTGCTATTTTGGCCGGCGCAGGGCACGGCCGTATTCGCATCGCTTGCGACTTAGAAAACATTCGTGCGTCGTCGCCCGGGTTCGGTCGGGCATCTTGTCGAACGTACTCTGCGCAAAGCATTGCAACCCGGCCGGGCTGCTCGGAGTTAGCTCGCGAGCAACCGGTTGGCCCGAGCGACGACGCACCGGACGACACCCCTGCCGAGCGAAGTCCTCTCCCCGGTTTGCAACCCCGAGAAGAGCTTCGGGCGATTCGATCCGCGGTTTACCTCTTCGTCGGAAGAAGCAGCCCATCGCGCACCTCGCCTGAGCGCGCGACGACCGAGGATCGCGAAGCACGGAGCGTTCGGTTAAGTAAACGCTGCGCACTCCGCAGGCCGGAAGGAGACGCCGAGTTGTTTTCAAGCAACGCGGTCGACCGGCGTCGCGACGGACCGACAATCAAGTCGATTCGGTTCGAGCCCGGGCGGCGACAAGCGGCGCGGCCCCGGCACGAACGTCCCATCGCGATTCGTCGTCGCCTCGTTTCGCATGCATGCAACCGGCGACGTGTCGAAACCTATCAAGGTCGGAGTCGTGCCCCCTTCACACGGAGCTCAACATCGCACTTCGCCGGCTGAAATTCAACGCGAAGATTTAGGCCAAGGAAACGCAGCTTCCGAGCGCTCGCCTCAGATATCCGTGGGGTCGCCGAACGTTTCGTTCAGCTCGATGGCGGCTTTGACGAGCCGCTTCACGGTCTTCGGGGCGACGTCGTCGTCTTCCTGCAGCACGAGCGTCGCCATTTCGTACTTGCCTCCCGGCTTCAAGCGTTCTTCGATCTCTTGCAAGCGCTTCCCTCGCCAGAATCCGAGCAACACGCGTTGCTCTTCGGCACGGATCAGCAGCACGGGGCCATGGGAGAGATAAACCAGATGGCCCCACTTAATCGTTTCCGTCAACTTGGCCGAGGCCATGACGCTTGCCCTCAGCTTCTCAACCATGACGCGCCGCCAACCGTCGAGAGCGGCGACATAGGCATCGGGGTTCGCGGACGGAACGGACTTCTTCATCGCTGCACACGTAGGTCGAGATGATTCGAGCTAGGGAATAACACGAATGCACGTATGCTCGATTCGATCGATAAGCTTCATCTCGCCGACAAGAATGAAGTAGTACATTGCCGTGTGGTGTTGCTGAAAGCCGGGTGGGGCAGGGGCGTGTTTTTGTAAATTCATGATTCCTCGAACCTGTACCAGTCGCCCCTCAGTCTCCTCAGCAGGAAGCAATTTGCCGACGATAAAAACACGTTCGCCATCGAGGATGACATAGGGACGTAACGGTTTAACTAAGCCTCCCCAAGCAATGCCCTGTGCTTCCACTTGTCGGGAAACGCAATCTCGCCAAGACACGGACTCCATGCTGCCGGTGCCGGACATCTTGGATGCATACAGGTGCTGATCAGTACGGCCGTTCTCCGTCTGCTCGCCTTTTGCTGCCGAACAAACCAAAGCCAATGACAGGAACGCGGCAACGACGCATACTTGCTCCAGCTTCAGACTCGTTCGAGTCGGATTTTCCGGCGACATGATGGCTGCACACATAGATGCCTACCAAATCTCAGGCAAGGCTTAATTGCCAACGAATCAAGGAAGCTGAACCATCCCTGCGGTATCGACGAGAAAACGAGTTTCGTTCGACCAGACTCCCATATATCCCTTATGTCGAAGAAAATGCTCGTCGACTTCCATCGAGTCTTGCGACGATTTTATGATAGCGCCGGGCTCATCGTAAATGATAAGTCGAATGCCGTCCGCCACAGTGATCAATCGAGGCATTTCTCCGTAAACCCATTGCATGTGATTCCCTGGATCATCGACGATACGCATCTTGTGGCCGAACCGGAATTCAAATCGAGTCGAAACATAGGGAACACCGTCGGGCTTGCCCCCGATGTAATGAATGCCGGGAAGGCCGAACTGAACAATAAAATATGAGACGAGAACTGGCGCGAAAGCAACGCCAAAGCACAATAACGCGCCGCCTCGGCTTCGCGCAGTCGTCGCGCTCGCTTCGCCGGATGATGAATCGTCCATGGTTCACGCGTATTGCAGACGAACTATTCCACTCGCGCTCGATCGCCTCCGTTCAATAGCCCGGGATGCATATCCCGGGGCCGCGAAGCCCAAGCCCCTCGCAGCAACTCTCCCCGCCGATCACGCCAAGATCGGCTTCACCACTTCCCCGTGCACGTCCGTCAGGCGGAAGTAGCGGCCTTGGAATTTATAGGTGAGCCGCGTGTGGTCGAGGCCTAAGAGGTGCAGCACCGTGGCTTGGAAGTCGTGGACGTGGACATTGATTTCCACGGCGTTGAAGCCGAACTCGTCGGAGGCGCCGTAGCTGATGCCCGGCTTGATGCCGCCGCCGGCCATCCAAGCGGTGAACGCATAGGGGTGATGATCGCGGCCCCATTGCTTCGTCTCTTCGATCTTCCCTTGCAGAAACGGCGTCCGTCCGAACTCGCCGCCGTAGATGACGAGCGTGTCGTCGAGCAAGCCGCGCTGCTTCAAGTCTTTCACGAGCGCCGCCGAGGGAGCGTCGACGTCGGTGCATTGGATCTTGAGCTGCGTGGTGAGATTGCGATGCTGGTCCCAGCCGGCGTGCATCAATTGCACGAAGCGCACACCCCGCTCCGCGAGCCGGCGCGCCATCAGGCAGTTGTAAGCATACGAGCCTTGCTTCAAGACGTCGGGCCCATACATATCGAGGATGTGTTGCGGCTCGTCGGAGAAGTCGGTGAGCTCCGGCACGCTCGCCTGCATCCGATACGCCATCTCGTACTGCGCGATCCGGGTCGCGATTTCCGGATCGCCGTATTCGCGAAGTTGCAGCTGGTTCATCTCGGCGAGGCCATCGAGCATCTTCCGCCGCACGCTTCGGCTCATCCCCTCGGGATTCGAGAGATAGAGGACCGGATCGCCGTTGCCGCGGAACTTCACTCCTTGAAACTTCGTCGGTAGGAAACCGGCTCCCCAATAGAAGTCGTAAAATATCTGCCCGCACGAAGCTTCCTTATCGCGCGAGGTCATCACGCAAAACGAAGGTAAGTCTTGCGTGTCGCTACCGAGGCCGTAGGTGAGCCAAGAGCCCATGCTCGGCCGGCCGGCTTGCTCGCTGCCGGTGAGGAAGAAGGTAATCGCCGGGGCATGGTTCACGGCCGTCGTGTGAAGCGACTTCACGAAGCAGAGGTCGTCGGCGATCTCGGCCGTGCGCGGCAGGAAGTCGGAAACCCAAGCTCCCGAACGGCCGTGTTGCGCAAACTTCGTGATCTCCGCGAGGCAGGGGCGCGCGGTCTGTCCGCCGGTCATCGTGCTGAAGCGCCGGCCGCCGACGATGTCGTCGGGAATCTGCTTGCCGTGTTGCTTGCGGAGCGTCGGCTTGTAGTCGAACGTGTCGACGTGCGTCGGCGCGCCGTTTTGAAACAGATAGATTACGCGCTTCGCTCGGGCCGCATGATGCGGCAGGCCGGCGAGACCGCCGAAGCGCGCCGGCAAGGCCGAGCTTGTCGCGGCGTCGGCAGCGAAGCCGTTCGACGAGAGGCCGTCGCCGGCCAGGAGCGAGCCGAGGGCTGCGGTGCCGAGCCCGAGTGCGGAGCGACCGAAGAATTGCCGGCGCGTGACGTCGGCTTCGGCCGTGCGGAGCGGTTCTGCGGGAGATGGCATGTCGGAGGGGATCATTGTTTGGTGAGCGTTTCGTCGAGGTTGAAGAGCATGGCGCAGAGCGTCGCGAACGCCGCATGTTCGATCGGATCGAGCTTCGCGTCGCGCGGCGACTCGCCGACCTTCAGCAGCTTCTCGGCGGCGGTCGGGTCGGCCGCGAATTCGGCCCGCAATTGCGCGAGCGACTTCGAGAGGATCCGGAGTTCATCCGGCGTCGGGCTGCGCAAAGTCGTGCGCCGAAACGCCGCGGCGAGGCGCTCGTTCGGCGCGATCGCCGAGTCTTTTAGCGTCTGCTCGGCCAGCGCGCGCGCCGCTTCGACGTAGGCCGGATCGTTGAGCGTCGTGAGTGCGTGGAGCGGTGTGTTCGTCCGTAAGGTTTTCACGGTGCAGGTCTGCCGCGCGGCGACATCGAAGAACGACGTCGGGCCGACGATCCGCCGCCAGAAGATATACAAGCTCCGGCGATACAAGGCATCTCCCTTGTCTTGCACATACGATTTCTTCCCGAACGTGGCTTCTTCCCAGATGCCGGCAGGTTGATAAGGCTTCACCGACGGGCCACCTAGCTTTTCGACGAGCAAGCCGGCCGACGCTAAGGCTTGATCGCGCAGCATCCACGACGGCATCCGAAACCGCGGCCCGCGCGCCAGCAACCGGTTCTCGGGATCGCGCTCTAAGATCGCCGGCGAAACTTTCGACTCTTGCCGATACGCGGCGCTGGTAACGATGAGGCGATGCAGATGCTTCACGTCCCAAGGAGATTTACCGTTCGGGCCGTCCATAAACTCCACGGCCAGCCAATCGAGCAGTTCCGGATGCGACGGCTTTTCGCCTTGTACGCCGAAGTCGTCGACCGTCTTCACGAGACCGGTTCCGAAGAACGTTTGCCAGATGCGATTGACCGTGACGCGAGCCGTGAGCGGGTGCTTGCGATCGACGAGCCAACGGGCCAAGCTCAGCCGATTGCGCGGCGCGTCGGCCGGCAAAGGCGGCAGCACGGCCGGAGTTCCCGCCGCGACCTTTGCGCCGGGCTTGTCGTAGGCCCCCTTGTCGAGCATGAACGTCTCGCGCGGAGTCGGCAACTCGTCCATCACCATCACGCGCGGGATGCGCGTCAGAAGTTGATCGCGTTCGTCGACCGCACTCTTTTGGCTCGCCAAGAGTTTGCCGTAAGCCGGCTCTTTGTCTTTGTAGAAGGCCGCCATCTCGCGCAAGGCGTCGGCCCCGCGCTTCGCCGGCTCGAGGTTCAGCGCCGTGAGGATGTTGCCGGAGAGTGCCGCAGCTTTGGTGGATTTACCGGCGGGGAGTTTCGCCTCGCGCGGGAAGAGGGTCGTTTCGAGCGTTGCGACTTCTTCCGCGATCTTCGTTACTTTGGCGGCAGCCGCGGCGGCCGTTTCCAGATCCGTCGGACTAGCGAAATCGACGATGGGCGTAATCTGTCCGCTCCGTCCGCCGCCGCTCGCGCTTCCCGTTTCCGAAGTGGTGTTGAAGTAGGCGTATAGCGCGTAGTATTCGCGGTTCGTGATCGGGTCGAACTTGTGGTCGTGGCAGCGGGCGCAGCCGACCGTGAGCCCGAGCCACACGGTGCTGACGGTCTCCGCGCGGTCCATCACGTTTTCGACGCGCGTCTCTTCGGCGATGCGGCCCCCTTCGCCGTTGAACATGTGGTTGCGATTGAAACCGGTCGCGACCTTTTGCTCGAGCGTGGCGTTGGGAAGCAAATCGCCGGCCAGTTGCTCGACGGTAAACTTGTCGTAAGGCATGTTGTCGTTCAACGCCTTGACGACCCAATCGCGCCAGGGCCACATCGTGCGCTCGGGATCTCCCTGATAGCCGTTGGTGTCGGCATAGCGCGCGGCATCGAGCCATTCCCAAGCCCAGCGTTCGCCGTAGCGCGGCGAGGCCAGCAGCCGATCGACGACTCGTTCGTAGGCGTCGGGAGAGTTGTCGAGTAGGAAAGCGTTGACCTCGGCCGGAGTCGGCGGGAGACCGACGAGATCGAGATAGACGCGCCGCAGCAATGTTGCTTTCGCTGCTTCGGAAGAAGGGCGCAGCTTCTCCTTTTCCAGACGAGCCAGAAGGAAGCGATCTATCGGCGTGCGCGGCCAGCCCGCGAGCGGCGACTTCGCATCGGCGGCCGGCAACGGCGGCCTTTGCGGCGCCTCGAACGCCCAATGTTTTCCCCACGGCGCCCCTTCGTCGATCCAGCGCTGGATCAGCGCGATCTGAGCGGCGTCGACCTTGCGATTCGATTTCGGCGGCGGCATCTGCTCGTCGGGATCGTGCGACGTGAGCCGCTGCATGATCTTGCTCGCAGCGCTCTTGCCGGGCACGAACGCTGCACTGGCGATCGCGGCGGCGCGGTCGTCGAGCCGGAGATCGGCTTCGCGATGCTTCGGATCGGGCCCATGACAATGGAAGCAGTTGTCGCTCAGGATCGGCAGAATATCGCGACTAAAATGGACCGGCTCCGGGACCGACGGAGCAGCGGCGAAGAGCGCCGATTGTGATCCGGCGCAAGCAGCGACTAGAGACGCGACGAAGAGAACGATACGAAGCACGAAAACACTCCGGCGGGCGAAACGGAGAGGGGATTCGAGGCGGGCGGGTAGGGCAGGGGGTGCGGACCAGGAAGACGCTCTAGTTTACACGCCCCAAGCGATTACCGCCAAATGATTCCCCCTCCGTCGGCGGTTATGCCGCTTCCCGCTCTCTGCTTCTGTTCGGGGCGAAGAGCTTAATGGTCGCTAACCGGCTTACCGTTTCCGCAAGATGAACACCGCGTCCGAGAGTTCGTTGTCGAACTTAACCGGGTGGTCGATGTCGTAGCAGAAATCGTAGACCTCGCAGAGCTCGAACTCCGGCACCGCGGCGAGCAGCTTGCGGAATTGCGTGGCCGTGTAGAGCCGCAACGGAAACTCCGTCGCGAGGCGCAGTTCCTTAGCGGGCGAACGGACGAGCATCGACACGCGCAGCTTTTCGATCCGCGTTCGGCGACTACTTTCGACGACGCGCAACGTATAGGTGACTTTCGTTTTCCCGCGCACCGCGGTCCAGCGCTCGATGCATTCGAGCGAGGCGTCGTCGGGCAGAAGGTGGAAGCCGAGGACGTAAAGGCCCCCTTTGCGTAGCGCGCGGTGAGCGCTGCGCAAGTGCGCCAGGGCGGCTTCTTCGGTCGTCAGATGGCGGAAGGTGTTAAACGTGTTGAAGATCGCATCGACTTGCTTCGGGACGCGAAACTCCGTCATGTCGCCGGCGAATGCGGTTGCCGAAAGCTTGCCGCGCGCGATTCGCTGCTTGAGATATGCGAGCATCTTTTCGTTGTTGTCGAAACCCGCGGTGTGGAACCCACGTCGCGCAAGTTCGACGACGAGCCTGCCGCCGCCGCAGCCCGGCTCGAGCATCGTCCGCACAGGGCCGAGCGCATGCTTCGCGCACGCCGCGGCGATGAAGTCGGCCTCGCCCGGCGTATCGTCGGCGAAGGCGAGGTCGTAGTACTCCGGATAGTCGTACCAATTCGCCGGCTCCGGCTTGCTTCGTTTCGAAGAAGTTACGGAAGCTGATTTCTTGCGCGTGGTCTTAGGCGTAGGCATAGAGGCTTAGGTTCGCAGGGGATGAATCGTCGAGAGGCCGGCGTTGTTCGGAGTTGAAGTCGGTGTGGTCTTGGCATCCGTAAAATTAGCCAAGCCGATTTTAGAAAAAAACGAGAGTGCCGATCGTCGGTCGCATGTTAAACGAAACTTAATCTTTCTGGTCTGAAAAATGCGTAATGTTTCTGCGCCGCGAAAATGAGCGCGTGCATAGTTCGAGGGGGTTTCTTCGGAGCCTCGGGATTTTCCAGCAGATTTAAGTTGTTTCTAAAAAGCGAGAGCCGGTCATCCGCTCACAATCGCTTCGTTTGTCGTTCGCCAGATCGCCCAGGAGATAGGCATGATTGCCCGAGTTTTAGACGTATGTAAGCGATATCGCCAGAGATTTGCCTACTGTTTGATAACCGCCGTCTTGTTCACGATTTTAGAGTTCGGCCACTCCACACATTGGAGCTTTGGGTTGGGAGCGCTGTCGGCCAACGCAGCGACGCCCGAAGTCGGGACGATGCAGTTGCCGATCCCGACGAAACATGCCGCCCCACCTAAGAAGTCCAGTGCCACAGAGAAGCCGAGCACAACGGAGAAGCCCGGCACCACGGAGAAATCTCCTCCCGCGGTCGAAGCGAAAGACGGCATCCGGCTCAGCGACGACATCGCCACGCGGAGCGGTATCTCCGTCGAGACGGTCGGCTTGCATCCCGTGCGACAAACGCTCACCGTCAACGGCGTGACCGATTACGACCAAGATCGCCTCGCGCAGCTTTCGGTGCGCGTGCCCGGGCATGTCTGGCGCGTCGAGAAGCGCGAAGGGGAAGAGATCAAGAAGGGGGAGTGCCTCGCAATCGTCGATTCCGTCGAAGTCGGGGAAGCGAAGACGAACTTCCTACAAGCCAGCGTGATGCTCGACTTGAAGGCCAGCAACCTCGAACGACTCAAACGCATCACGAACGAAGTGGCCGAGCGAACGCTCCGAGTTGCCGAAGCCGAAGAGCGGGAAGCTCGGCTCACGCTCTTAAGCGCTCAACAAAAGCTGATCAACCTCGGCTTACCGATCAAGACCGAAGATTGTCGCCGGGTGACCGATGAAGAGCTTGCTTCGCGTATTCGCGTGCTCGGGCTCCCGCCATCGATCGTTGCCGGGCTCGACCCGCAATCGACGACGGCGAACCTCATTCCGCTTACCGCACCGTTCGACGGCGTCGTGATTCGCCGTTCCGCCACGATCGGCGAAGTCGTCACGCCGAGCACTTCGCAATTCGTCGTCGCCGATGTGAATCGGATGTGGATTCTGCTGGATGTCCGCAAGGGGCATGCAGGCATGGTTCGCACGGGTCAGCAATTCGAGTTCCTCGCCGATGGCTCGACGGCACCCGTCGTCGGGCACATCGACTTCGTAAACACCGAACTCGATGAAGAGACTCGCACCTTGCGCGTTCGCGCCTCGGTGGAGAATCCGATCGTCGATTCCGATTCGACCTCTCCCGGCCGAAGACTCATGAAGGCCCACACGTTCGGCACCGGCAGCATCGTGATTCGTGAAACACCGAAAGCCGTGGTCGTCCCTTCGGCTGCCGTGCAGTTCGAGGGGCGTCAGAGCTTCGTGTTCGTGCAAGTTTCGGGAACTTTCTATCGTCGCGACGTTCAGGTTGGCTTCGCGGAAGAGGGTCGCACCGAAATCACAGAAGGGCTCGCTGCCGGCGATGTGATCGCAGTCGGCGGCAGCCATGTCTTGAAAGCGGAATGGATGACCGTGGCGGCCCAGCAATAAACCGTATCGCCATTTCCAAGTCATCGCGTTTGCACCTACCGAGCCTCTGCTCGATCGGCGCTGGCGTTCCTCGCATCCCACCCACCCTTGATTGAAGCTTCGTAATGCTCGAACGTATTATTTCTTGGTCCCTCTCGCATCGCGCCGCGGTGTTGTTCGGCGCGTTGGTGGTCGGCATCGCCGGAGTCATGTCGCTCCGGAATCTCAACATCGATGCGTTTCCAGACACCACGCCGGTGCAGATCCAAGTCAATTCGCAAGCTCCGGGCATGGTGCCGGAAGAGATCGAACGGCAGATCACGCGTCCCGTCGAACTTGCCATGAGCGGTATGCCTGGCGTGGCCGAAGTTCGTTCGATTTCCATGTTCGGCTTGTCTCAGGTGCTCGTCACGTTCGTCGACGGCACCGATATCTATTTCGCGCGGCAGTTGATCAACGAAAAGCTCGGCGCCGTCGAGATTCCCGTCGGCATCGACCGTCCGCAGATGGGGCCCGTCTCGACCGGCCTCGGCGAAGTGTTTCACTACATCTTGCTCGGCCGCGGTCGCGATCTTACCGAGCTGCGCACGATGCACGATTGGGAAGTGAAGCCGCAACTCCGGCCCGTTTCGGGGGTCGCGGAAGTGAACTCTTGGGGTGGGCTCGAGAAGCAGTACCAAGTGCGGATCAATCCGACCTTGCTGTTGAAGTATTCGCTCTCGTTCGAAGAAGTGATGCAAGCGGTGCGCGACAACAACCTCAACGTCGGCGGCGGCAGCATCGATCTGGCCGGCGACAATCTCTTAGTCCACGGCGTCGGCCGGACGATCGGCACCGAGCAGATCGGCAACATCGTCGTCGCGGCGAAGTCCGGCGTGCCGATCCGCGTGCGCGACGTCGCCGACGTCACGATCGGCCATGAGATTCGTCGCGGAGCGGTTTCCGCCTCGCTGCGCGATCCCAACGATCGGCTGAAAATCAGCCAGGGCGAGGTCGTGCTCGGCCTCGGCTTCATGCTGATGGGACGCAACAGTTACGAAGTCACCGCGGCGATGCGCGATAAGTTCGACGAGATCAAGACGACCTTGCCCGACGATGGAACCGTCAAGGCGATCTCCTTATACGACCGAACGGAACTCGTCGATCGCGTCATCTCGACCGTGAAGAACAACCTGCTCGAAGGAGCGGTGCTGGTCATCCTCATCTTGTACATCTTCTTGGGAAACCTGCGGGCGGGCCTGATCTGCGCCGTCGCGATTCCGCTGTCGATGCTCTTCGGCTTTTGCGGCATGTGGTATTTCGGCATCGCCGGTTCGTTGTTGAGCCTCGGTGCGATCGATTTCGGCGTCGTGGTCGATAGCTCCGTGGTCGTCGTCGAGAGCATCGTTGCGAAGCTCGGCCACTCCGGCGTGTTGTACGGTTGGCGCCGGCGCGAAGCGATTCGCGAGGCCGCGGTCGCGGTGCGGACGCCGGCTTGCTTCGGCCAGCTCATCATCATGATCGTCTACTTGCCGATCCTTTCGCTCGAAGGAGTCGAGGGGAAGATGTTTCGGCCCATGGCCCTGACGGTCATCTTCGTCCTCATCGGTTCGCTGATCTGCTCGCTCACGCTGACGCCGGTCCTCTCCAGTTTGATTCTGCCGAAGAAGTGCGAAGAGAAAGATGTGCTCTTCGTCGCCTGGACCAAGCGCGGCTATGCCTGGTTCTTAGATCACGTGCTTCCGCAACGCATCCTCACGGCGGTCTTCGCCTTCTCGGTGCTCGCGGTCGGGGCGTGGCTCGTGGCCGGAATGGGGAGCGAATTCGTCCCACGGTTGTCGGAAGGGGCGATCGTCGTCGGCATCACGCGACCGCCGGGAACTTCGCTCGACGAAGGAGTGCGCATGAATCGCATGATGGAACGGATCATCATGGAACGCTTTCCCGACGAAGTCTCCGTCTGCTGGAGCCGACTCGGATCGCCGGAAGTGCCGACGGACGCCAGCACGATCGAGTCGACCGATCTGTTTATCACGCTGGAAGCTCCGGAAAAATGGAAGCGTGCGAAAACGCAAGCCGATCTCGTCGTCGAGATGGAAAAAGAATTGAAGGATCTGCCGGGTCAAATCATTTGGTTCACCCAGCCGATCGAGCAGCGCATCAATGAAATGGTCTCGGGCGTGCGTGCCGACGTTGCGCTGAAGCTCTTCGGCGACGACTTCCTCGAGCTCGTCGCCACGGCGAAGGCCTTGGAAAAAACGTTGCGGAGCATCCCGGGGGCCGCCGACCTTTCGACGGAACAACTCCTCGGCCAACCGGTCTTGCAGATCTCGATCAAGCAAGACCAAATCGCCCGCTACGGCATCCACGCCCGGGCGGTGTTGGATATTGTCGAATCGATCGGCACGAAGACGCTGGGCAACGTCGTCGAAGGGCAGCTCCGTTTTCCGCTCGTAGTCCGCCTGCCGGAAGCGATGCGCGCCGACAAGAAGGCGATCTGCTCGATCATGGTCTCGGCGCCGAACGGCGAACGGGTCTCGCTCGGTCAGCTTTGCACGGTCGAAGAAGTGAACGGCCCGCGCATGGTCTCGCGCGAGTGGGGCGAACGGCGCATCACGATCCAATGCAACGTCCGCGGACGCGATGTCGGCAGCTTCGTCGCCGAAGCGCAGAAGCGGATCGGCGCCGATGTGCAGTTGCCGAAAGATTATCGTATCGAATGGGGCGGGCAGTTCGAGAACATGCAACGGGCCCAAGCTCGACTGGCGCTCGTCGTGCCGATCGCGCTGTTGTTGATTATCGGGCTGCTCTTCTTAAGCTTCCGTAACAAATTCGACACGATGGCGGCGTTCGCCGGCGTGCCGTTCGCCGCCGTCGGCGGGATCGTCGGGCTGGTGTGGCGCGAGATGCCGCTGTCGATCTCCGCGGCGGTCGGCTTCATTACGCTGTCGGGCATTTCCGTATTGAACAGCATGGTGCTCATCTCGAAGTTCCGCGAGTTGCATCGCGCCGGCGGCTCGACGGCCGAGGCCGTCATGCATTCCGGCATCGAAACGCTTCGGACGATCATCATGGCTACGCTCGTGGCCGGCGTCGGGTTCGTGCCGATGGCGACCGGCACCGGTGCCGGTGCCGAAGTGCAACGCCCGTTGGCGACCGTCGTGATCGCCGGTGTAATCGCGGGCACGATCTTCACGCTCGTCGTCTTGCCGGTCGCTTATGCGTGGTTTATCCCGCGCAAGGTCGGCGGCGATCCTTCCCACGGCGGCGTCGCGCACGCCGCACATTAGGCCGATATTATCGGCCTGCGGCAGCCGCTAGCCTGCGCGCGCCGCAAAGCTTATCTTCTACCTGCGGTACCGCATGGTTTTCGGCTCGGCAGGCTTTCTGCTGAGAGCACCTTCGTCTTCATTCCGTCAGTCCTTAGCGTCAGGATTCTTCGCACATGAGTAAGCGCGTCAATGTGGCGATCGTCGGCCTCGGCTTCGGTGCCGAGTTTATTCCGATCTACAAAGAGCATCCGCAAGCCAACGTCTACGCCATCTGCCAACGCAACGCCGAAAAGATGAACAAGGTCGGCGACGCCCTCGGCATCGAAAAACGCTACACCGACTACGCCGCGCTGTTGAAGGATCCGGCGATCGATTTCGTGCATATCAACTCCCCGATTCCCGACCACGGCGCGATGTCGATCGCCGCGCTCAAGGCCGGCAAGCATGTGATGTGTACCGTGCCGATGGCGACCACGGTCGACGAATGCCGGCAGATCGTCGAACTGGTGAAGTCGACCGGCCTGCGCTACATGATGGCCGAAACGGTCGTCTACTCGCGCGAGTTTCTCTTCATCAAAGATCTGTATAAGAAGGGAGAGCTCGGCACGATCCAGCACCTTGCCGCGTCGCACCCGCAAGACATGGATGGCTGGCCCGACTACTGGGAACGGATGATTCCGATGCACTACGCGACGCACGTCGTGAGCCCTTGCCTCGGCTTGCTCGACGGCCGCGCGGAGTATGTCAGTTGCTTCGGCTCGGGCTTGGTGCGCGACGACATCGCGAAGAAGTCGGGCAATAAGTTCGCCGTCGAATCGTGCCACATTAAGGTAAAAGATTCCGACGTCACGGCCCATATTTGGCGATTCCTGTACGACGTGGCGCGGCAGTATCGCGAAAGCTTCGACGTGTACGGCACGAAGCAGAGCTTCGAGTGGACTCTGGTCGAAGGGGAGCCGCATGTCTTGCACACGGCCAAGAAGCCGGAGCCGGAGATCGCGTCGAAGGTCGAAGTGCCCGACTTCGCGCACCTGCTGCCGGAACCGATCCGCAAGTTCACCCGCTCGATCCAAGACGCCGATCACTTGTCGTTCATCCAAGGAGGGGGCCACGGCGGCTCGCATCCTCACATGGTGAACGAGATGGTTAGCGCGCTGCTGCAAAACCGCGACCCTTGGCCGAATGCCGTAACGAGCGCGAACTGGACCTGCGTCGGCATCTGCGCGCATGAGTCGGCAATGAAGGGGGGCGAGATCGTGCGTCTGCCGGAGTTTACCCTCGGGTAAATCACGGCTTGCGACACGACCCTTCGTCGGGCTTCGCTTTTTTCGTGCGACCGTTCGTGGAGTGAAATGATGAATCGACTTCGCGTCGTCGGCCTCGGTATGCTCGGCGCGATCTTCGTCGCCGCTTGCGCTTCCGGATTTGCGCAAGAGAAGCCTTCGACCGGCTATCGGCCGGCGATCACGGCGAAGCCAGCCGATCTGAAACCGTTCGAGTATGTCGACGCGCGGGTTCCCTTCTATCCGGCCGGCGGGCCGCGCAAGGGGGACGGCGAGTGGAGCAAGATGCAGAAGCCGCTCGATGCCGCGGAGTCGCTCAAGCATTTGCGGGTGCCGGATGATTTCGAGGTGCGGTTGTTCGCCGCCGAGCCGGAGATCGGCAAGCCGCTGGCGATGGCGTGGGACGAGCGCGGCCGGCTCTGGCTCTGCGAAACGCTCGACTACCCGAACGAGCTCGCGCCGGCCGGCAAAGGGCGCGATCGCATTCGGATCTGTGAAGATACCGACGGCGACGGTCGAGCCGACCGGTTCACGATCTTCGCCGAAGCGCTGAGCATCCCGACGTCGCTCGCGTTCTGTCGCGGCGGCGTGATCGTACAGAACGCGACCGAGACGTTGTATCTGAAAGACAACGACGGCGACGATCGTGCCGATGAGCGGCGCTTGCTTATCTCCGGCTGGGGAGCCGGCGACACGCACGGGGGCGTGAGCAACTTCCGCTACGCGCTCGACAACACCTACTGGGGGATGCAAGGCTACAACACCAGCACGCCGAAAGCCGGCGAACGCGAGTTCGGCACGTTTCGCATGGGCTTCTTCCGCTTCAAGCTCGACGCCAAGCCGAAGCCGGAAATTGCCGACGTCGAGTTCATTCGCTCGACGAATAACAACACTTGGGGGCTCGGCTTCAGCGAAGAAGGGCATGTGTTCGGCAGCACGGCCAACGGCACCCCGAGCGTTCACATGCCGATCGCGAATCGCTACTACGAACGGGTGCGCGGCTGGTCGGCGTCGACGTTGAGCTCGATCGCGGAAGACAACCACATCGACCCGATCACCGATCGCGTGCGCCAAGTCGATCAACACGGCGGCTTCACCGCGGCGGCCGGACATGCGCTTTACACGGCCCGCAACTATCCGAAAGAGTATTGGAACCGGACGGCGTTCGTTTGCGAGCCGACGGGGCATCTCGTCGCGACGTTCACCCTGACGCCCGACGGCACGACGTTCCGCTCGCGCAACGCCTGGAACCTCGCGGCGAGCGACGACGAATGGACCGCGCCGATCATGGCCGAGGTCGGGCCCGACGGCAACGTGTGGCTGCTCGATTGGTACAACTACATCGTGCAACACAACCCGACGCCGGTCGGCTTCGAAAACGGCAAGGGGAACGCCTACGAAACGGAACTCCGCGACAAACGCCACGGCCGGATCTACCGCTTAGTGCCGAAAGGTTGGAAAGAAGCGAAGTCGAAGACGCTCCAGGGTGCAACACCGGAACAACTCGTCGCCACGCTTCGTGACACGAATATGTTTTGGCGGTTGCACGCGCAGCGGTTGCTGGTCGAACGGGGGAAGAAAGACGTTGTGCCGGCGCTGGCCGAGCTTATCAATGATCAGTCGGTCGATGAGGTCGGCTTGAACGTCGGCGTGATTCACGCCTTATGGACGCTGCACGGGCTTCGGGCAATCGGTAGCGAAGAGCAGGCGACCATCGATGCTCTCGCATTGGGATTGAGGCATCATTCCGCGAGTGTTCGACGAAATGTAATTCAGGTACTTCCCCGAACGAACTCCGGACTGCAACTCCTCGATCGCGCTAACATCCATAAAGATGACGATCTTCAGATAAAAGTAGCGGTCTTGCTGGCAATCAGCGAAACACCACCGTCGCAGACCGGCGTGCAACTCTTATGTACGGTGGTTAGGCGTTTGAAGAGGCATCGCGTCGCCGACGATCGCTTACTCATCGATGCGACGATCTGTGCCGCAGCACAACTCGATTTTGCTTTTCTTAACCAAGCGCGGACCATTGGGTTTTTGAAAAGCCCCGAAACGAACTACGTTCGAGAACCTGTTCTGCGCGCAGCCGAGCATTTCGCGCGCGGATTCCCCAAAGATTCGATATTCGAGCTCTTCAAACAAATCGAACAGGTAGACCCCTCGCTTTCCGGTCCGATGGTCGAAGGGCTTTCGCTCGGTTGGCCCCAAGATCGTTCGATGACCTGGACAGCGGAAGACGAGCGAGCGATCGTGCGGCTCTTGGGGTCGCTTCCCATGGAATCGCAGGGACTTTTGATTTCTTTGGCTGAGCGTATGGGGAGTGCTGCCATCGTGGATTACGGTCGCATGTATACTCAAGGTATACTCGCCGAACTCACCGGGATGAATCTTTCCGACGAACGAAAACTCGCAACGGTAGTTCAAGCCGTGGCATTCCGCAAACGGGACGATGCGGTCGTTGCGGCGTTGTTGAAACAGATTACGCCCCGTACGTCTCCGACCTTGGCGGTCGGTATACTCGCAGCGCTGCGCAAGAGCGAAGTCGGATCGCTCGGTAAACTAGTCGTTTCAAAGCTGCCGATGCTCGCTCCTTCGACCCGGCCTGCGGCTATTGCGCTGTTGCTGTCGCGGGTTGAGTGGACGTGGGCGCTGTTCGATGCGCTCGACGCGGGCGCCGTGCAAGCCGGTGAGCTTGCGCTCGATCAGAAAATGGCGCTCACTTCGCATCCCTCGTTCGATGTGCGGCAGCGGGCTCGGGCCGTGTTCGCGCGAAGCGGTGGCTTGCCGAATCCCGATCGGCAGAAGGTGTTGGAGGAGTTGCAACCGCTTACCGAAAAGTCCGGCGATGCCGCGGCCGGCAAGCTTGTGTTTACGAAGAACTGCGCGAAGTGCCATCAACATTCGGGCGAAGGAACCAAGATCGGGCCCGATCTTACCGGCATGGCCGTGCATCCGAAGCGGGAGCTGCTCGCGCATCTGATCGACCCGAATCGTAGCGTCGAGGGAAACTTCCGCGTCTATACGGTCGTCACCGACGACGGGCGCGTGCTCACCGGATTGTTGGCTTCCGAAACGAAGACGTCGGTCGAGTTGATCGACGCGGAAGGGAAGCGGCTGCAACTCCAGCGCGAGGCGATCGAAGAATTGACGGCCTCGCCGAAATCGTTGATGCCCGAGGGGTTCGAGAAGCAGGTGACGCGCGACGATATCGTGAACTTGTTGGAGTTTCTCACGACGCGCGGCAAGTTCTTTCCGCTCGATCTGCGCAAGGGGGCGACCGCGGTCAGTACGCGCGGGATGTTCGTCGACCCCGACGCGACGGCCGAGCGATTGATCTTCCCGGATTGGTCGCCGAAGACGTTTTCCGGCGTGCCGTTCACGCTCGTCGACCCGCAAGGGACTCGGACGGCGAACGTCGTGATGTTGTACGGTCCGCAAGGTTACTTGCCGCCGAAGATGCCGAACTCGGTGAAGCTCGCTTGCAATGCGCCGGCGAAAGCGATTCACCTCTTGAGCGGCGTCAGCGGTTGGGGCTATCCCGCCGGCGACGACGAAAGCGTGTCGATGATCGTGCGGCTCCATTATGACGACGGCAAAACGGAAGATCATCCGCTGCTGAACGGCGTCCACTTCGCCGACTACATTCGCCGCGTCGACGTGCCGAAATCGCAATTCGCGTTCGATCTCGCCGGCCGGCAGATTCGCTATTTGGCGATCGTTCCGCAGCGGCCGGATGTGATTCGCGAAGTCGAGTTCTTGAAAGGGCCCGACCGCTCGGCACCGGTCGTGATGGCGGCGACCGTGGAAGCTCGATAGAGAGATGGCAACGAAGCGAAGTTAGATGATTCGGATCATGTCGACGAAGAGCAGTCGCCAAACGGCGAGCCCGACGCAGGCAAAGCCGAGCGGCAAGGCGAGGCCGCGGAGCTTGGCCGAATAGTCGGGCTTCCACCAAGTTTGGCGCTCGAAGTAGTGCAGGGCCAAGTAAACGCCCGACGCTCCGAGCACGAGGTTGCCGAGCAATCCGTGGTAGAAGTAGCCGCGAAACAAACCGTAAGCGGCGACGATCAGCAGCACGCCGCCGATGAGCGTTTGATTGCGGGCATGCAGATTGTCGCGAACT
Organism: Planctomycetia bacterium; assembly: GCA_021413845.1. Lineage (NCBI taxonomy): Bacteria > Pseudomonadati > Planctomycetota > Planctomycetia > Planctomycetia bacterium. The sequence goes on from JAIOPP010000129.1 coordinate 44,817, forward strand.
TTCGCCAGCTGCGGCACCGTAGCGACGGGGGCGAACTCGGCTTTCACCAGCACGGCCAACGCGGCGAGCAAGAAGAGCGTCATGGCGATGAGCCGGCCGAGGAAGCCGGAACCGCCGGACCCTGCCGATGTATGCATCGAGGTCTCGGCGAGCTCTTCCGGTGGGGAGACGACGGCCACCGGCCCGCAATACAAGCCGACGACGGTCACGATCGGCGCTTCGACCGGAACCTTGGCTTCTCCGCTCAGCGAGCCTTGCAGATCGCCGCTGAATTTCACTTCACGCTGTTCGCGTCGTTGTAAGGTCGCGACGCCGCTATCGACCCGGGCGATCACGTCGTACGGCGTCTCTTCGGGAAGGCTGTCGAGCCCGGTCTTCTTCTTCATATCGTCCACGGCCGCGCGCACGGCCGGAGCGTACTTGCCCGCGACCGGTTTGCCGTTGATTTCGGTGATGTAGTCGAAGCCCCCTTCGATGCCGTAGCCCCAGCCGGCTTCGTTGCGGTTGGAGCGCAACCGAATGAGCTTGCCGATAAACGCCGGGGCTTTCGTCGGATCGAACTTCTCGTCGGCCTTAATATCTTTAATGAGCGTCGGCCAGTTCACCGCGGCTTCCTTGGTCATCGTCGCGAGGGCATCGCCGTGAGCGACCGCTACCGACGCCATCGACTGGTCGAACGCTGCGATCGGCTGCTGCGCGCGGGCCTGAAACGCCGCGAGCTGCGGGTGGCCGGCGAGCGAGAGGCGCAGATCGTCTTGGCCGAACGATTCGAGGCGATCGCGCGAGCGCTGCGAGAGCTTCGTCGCGGCGGCTTCGGCGAGGATCACGTCGGCGAAGCCCCCGAGCTTTTGATAAGCGGCGGCGCGCTGTGCGCCGATCGAGGCGACGAACTCCTTGAGGGGCGAGGTTTGCAGATAGGGCTTGGCTTCCGTATTGGTTTCCAAGTTGGCGAAGAATTGGTTAGCACGCGAAAGCAGCTCGACGGTCTTCGGGGCGCCGAGCCGCGAGTTCGCCGCACTCGACTGCGTCACCAAATCGGCGAACTTCGGCGGGGTGGTTTCCGCTTCCCAACCGGCGATCTCGTCGATGCCGATCTCCCAGTTGCGCTTCAAGCGATCGGCGATCTCGACGACCATCGCGGTGCCGTACAGGGCGTCGACCTGGGCCTTCATCTTGTTCATGCGCGTGGCGAGCTCTGCCACGGCCGAGCTGCCGACGGGGACTTCCTTCGCGAGCCCTTGGAATTCGTCGAGCCGGCGCTGAAACGATTGCGCGGCCCCATCGCGTGAGTTGGGGGAGTCGCTCTTCAGATCGGTGAGCCATTCGGGGAACTTCGCTTCCGTGCTTTCGACCCCGCGCTTCATCACGGCGATGGTTTCCTCTTGCATCTTCTGCGTGTTCACGGCGCGGAAGGTCGAGAGCTTGGTTCGGTATTCGGTCGTCTTCTCGGGGCCGAGCGCGGCCGTGGTCTTCGGGTCTTTCAGGAGCGCTTCGAGGTCGTCGAGCTCTTTGTTGATGCCGGTCTGACGGAGCCCGAGCTGGCCCTGGGCTTGCTCGAAGCGTTTGTCGAGCTCGCGGCCGAGGTTCTTTTTGAATTCGTCGGCGGCCGCCGTTTGCATGCCGGTGCGGAGCGCGGCGATCTCTTTCAAGATCGGATCTTTCTTGGCCTGGTCGACGCCGGTAAGCTCCGCTTCGGAGAGGCGGAGCGTGATGTCGATCTTGTCGGCCGTCTCTTTGTCGGCGACTTGTTGCTTGGCTTGGGCCAGATACTTCTGCGCGCCGGCTTCATCGGCCGAAGTCGTCGTCGGCGCGAAGAGCGACAGCGAGAGAGTGAGCACAACGGCAAGGCGGAAGCAGGTGCGGCGCATGACGAAAATCCCTTGAAGCCGTACACGAAAGTCGAAGCGAGAAATCAGAGACGTGCGTGCGGCGATGCGCACGTGCCGATGCTACCTTGCGAGGGGGAGACCGTCAATTCTCGCGATCCGGCGCTCGGCCCGCCGACAAGCATCGTCGCTGTGCTTAGTCGACCGGATTAGTTGTCTTCTTCTTGCAGGTCCGCTTCGCCGATCATCGGGAAGCCGGACTTGCTGAGAATTTCTTGGCCCATCTCGATGTTGTCGACCATCACCGCGACCGAAGGTCGGCCATGCGGACGGACCAGCAGCGGGTACGCTTGAATGAGGTTCACTTCCCCTTGCAGCAAGGCCGTGCAGATGCGCAACAGCGCTTGGGAATCATCGGGAAGCTCGACGCCGATCACATCGGTCTCGATGATCGCGAGCCCTGCGCGCTCGAGAATTTCGCGCCCTTGCTCCGGATGGCTCAGCAGAAAACGTACGAAAGCACACTCGGCCGCGTCGGCGATCGACAGCGCGACGATGCGGACGCGCGTGCCCTCGAAGCGACGAATCACTTGCAGCAAACTGCCGACGCGGTTCTCCAGCAGAACGGTAAACTGCCGAATCGCCGGATAATTTCGGCCGCGCATGGTATCGAACCCGACGCCGGTCCCTTCGCCGATGCTCATGACGGTTCCTATGGTTGCGTCGTAACGCTCAATCGCCTTTTAAGCTAGCGTTCGGGCCGGAAACCGTCAACGCGTGGGAGAAAGTCGTGGTTTCCGAAGTTCAGGGTTCGTGGGGGGGCCGCACGACGATTCGTCGCAGTCGGCGGCGCTGGTCGGGGTGTGTGTTCGGCCGATTGTCGGGCGGCGGTGCGGCGTCGTAGAATCGTCCCTCTACTCGCACAGCTCGGCCTCCGCGTGTCTTCGCCTGCTCAACTCCACCTATTTAATTCGTTGCCGCGATTCGCTTATGCTCCGTGAACTCGATCTGGAAATTCGCGTCCGCTACCAAGAGACCGACGCGATGGGGGTGTTGCACCACGCCAATTACTTCACCTTCTTCGAAATGGGCCGCACCGAACTCCTGCGCACCACAGGTCGCACGTATCGCGAGATCGAAGCGGCGGGGACGTTCATGGTGATCGTGAAGATCGGTTGTAGCTATAAGCGGCCGGCTCGGTACGACGACGTCTTGCGGTTGCGCACCGTGACGACGCGGGTCGGTGCGGCGAAGATCGAGCACGAATACCAACTGTTTCGCGGCGAGGAATTGCTGGCCGAAGGATATAGCACGCTCGCCTGCGTCGACGGCGCGGGCAAGGTGCAGCGGGTGCCCGAGTGGTTGCATTTCGATCAAGAAGAGGCGTCGTCATGACGACGAATCGGGCCGCTTTGCGAAACGCGGCCGGCGAAGAATTCTCCACGGAAACATTGGCCGGGTTGCGTGCACGGTTCGATGTCGTCGTGCAAGAGATCACGGTCGCGGGCCGAACTTGGAAGCTCGCGCGACCGCGCTCGGCCGATGCGCTGATCGACGAAGAAGCCTTTCAACGCGACGGACGCATTCCGTATTGGGCCGATGTGTGGACGTCGTCGCAGACGCTTGCCGAGGAGCTGGCGAAACGGGTCGGCGGAGACGGCCCGAGCGATGAGCCGCGCAGCGGCCGGCTGTTGGAGCTAGGGTGCGGCATCGGGTTCTCGTCGCTCGTAGCGGCGGGCTTGGGATACGACGTCACGGCGACCGATTACTATCCCGAGGCGCTCGAGTTCGTGGCGGCCAATGCCGAGCTGAACGGGCTTGCCAACATCACGACGCGGCATCTCGATTGGCGTGCGCCGGCCGACGATCTCGGCCTGTTCGACGTCGTCGCCGCGGCCGACGTGCTGTATGAACGACCGAACGTGCCGCTTGTCGCGGCGCTGTTCGCGAAGTATATGCGGCCCGACGGAGTCGGCTATTGTTCCGACCCGGAGCGGCGCGTGGCTTCGAGCTTCGCCGACGAGTGCCGCCGGCTCGGCCTCACCGTGAACTGCTTCATCCGCGCCACGCGAGAAGCGGACGGAGCGGCGAAGGATATCGATTGGTATGTGGTGAAGAGATAGGGGGCAGTGGTCAGTGGTCAGGTAGGGAGGCTTCGCGATTCGCGGGTTCGATAGCCGCGGATGGATATCCGCGGTCGCCTGGAAAGTAGTAGGCACGTTCCACGTGCCGTAACCACAGGCGACTTCGGACAGCGCGACACGACTCCATCGCCGAATGGTGCATGGGGCGGACGGTACAAGTGGCAAGCTGTGCATGTCGCCGAACGACGCATGTGGCGGACGGCACGTGGAACGTGCCTGCTACTTGGGTTCGCCTATTGGCGTAGTCCCGCGGCGCGCATCAAATCCGCCGTCGCTTGATACGCTTCTTCGACCCATTCGACGATCTTGTCCGGCTCCGGCGAGTATTCGAGTTCGATCGAGATCGTGCCGTCGATTTCGAGGTCTTTGATTTCGCGTAGGTACGGCTCGAACGGCACCACGCCTCGGCCCGGCGGAAGGTCGCCGTGCTTGAGACCGTCGCAATCGGAGATATGCACGTGGCCTGCGCGGCCCCGCAGGCGACGCAGCTCGCGCGGTTGCACGCCGGAGAGGACGAGATGCGAGATGTCGATGTTGGCCTTCACGGCCGGCGAGGCAACGTCGTCGAGCAGGCGGTCGATCGTGTCGAGGTCTTTCACCAGCGAAAGCTCGAACGGCTCAAGCTCGACGACGATTTCGACATTCCGTTCGGCAGCGTAGGCGCCGAGCTCGCGACAGGCTTGCACGGCCCAACGCCACTGCTCGGCCGGCGGAATCACTTCGCGATTCCAAATGTATTCGCCGATGACGAGCAGAATGTTCTTCGCGCGGTATTCGGCGGCGAGATCGAGATAGCGCTTCACGCGCGCGAGATGGAACCTGCGCACGCTCGGGTTCAAGTCGATCAAGCCGACGGCGACGCAACAGAGCGACACGATCGGCAACTCGAGTCTGGCGCATTCCGCGGCAATGCTCAGCCGCTCGGCATCGGGCATGTCGAGCGGATCGACGAACAAGTCGACCGTGTCGAAACCGATCTCCTTCGTTTTGCGTAAGCCGAAGGAAGTCGGTTGCCCGGCTTGAACCCAAGCGGAATTAATCAGGCCGAGGTGCATCATGGCGAATGGGGATTAGAGGTCTGAGTGATCAAAGTGCAACGTTCATTGATACGGTTCAAGCAGCATCGGAAATATCGGATATGCAATCGGCATTTTCAACCGACCTCTGACCCCCGACCCCCGACCCCTCCGTCATCCCGGCACACTAAGCGACTGCCCATTATGCTTCGCTGCGAGGCTCAAGATAAACGGCACGGCGCGATCGGCCCAGCGGTCGGGCCCTGGATACGAGCCGGCTTCACGGCCGAAGCAAGTGCGCAGCATGTCGGTATCGATCACGCCGGGGTTCAGCGGCACGGCGGCCATCCCTTTCGGCAATTCATGCGCGAGCGCCAGCGTCAGTCCTTCGATGGCGTATTTCGTGGCGCAATAGGGAGCGACGTCGGCCGAAGTCGAGCGCCCCCACCCGGAGCTGAAGTTGACGATGATGCCCCGTCGCCGATGCACCATCGGCGGGACGAAATGCCGAATGACGTTTGCCGTGCCGAGGATATTCACATCGACGAGCTTGCGGAGTTCCGCCGCGGGAACGTTCCAGAGGGGAGCGGGCTGATTCATCACCGCCGCATTGTTGATGACCAGGTCGAACGGCCGTGCTTCGGCTTCGACTGCCGTGGCCCAAGCGGCGACCGCGGCATCGTCGACGACGTCGACGACATCGAATCGGTGCGGCGGCCCGAACTTCGCTTTCAACGGGGCGATTCCGGCTTCGGTCGTCGCGCAGCCGATGGTCTCATGCCCTTGAGCGGCAAAGCGACCGACCATGGCCCGGCCGAGCCCGCGCGACACCCCGGTGACTAGAATTCGTAGCTTCATGTTCGTCTCCTTGCGCATCGGTTATAAACCAAGCAAGCCGGCCTCGCTATCGAAGGGGCCGACGCCTCGCAGCGAGGTTTTGTTTTCGCAGGAGCATCGATGTCGCACGAATTGCCGTTGTCGTCCCCGCCGCCGACGTTTAGCTGCCATGTCTACGTCGGGCCCGCCGCCGATGCCGTGGGGATCGTGCGGGCTCGCATTGCTACACTCCCCGCGATCGTCGGCGAAGGCTCGACCGAGCGAACCGCGCTCGCCGCCGTCGTCGCGGCGTTTAAGAAGTACGCCGCCGCTGCCGTGGCCGCGGGAACGCCGATCCCGTGGTTGCCGACGCCGGAAGCTCGCCGCGAAGGAGAAGCGGAGCGCTGGCTCGCGGTTCATTTGTGAGTGCAGTTAGCCGCATGCTCGGTGGGCAATTTCAGCGGAAATGCCTTTTCTCCCGAACGTGCCATCGGCTATCATAAGTCTTACTCCCGCCCGACGTTGCCGCGGCCCGAACGGTCGTCGCGGCGAGGTCGATTTCCTGCCCCACGCCACCCCGGACGAGATGGCGAACGATGCCTGTCCGCCCCGCACGCGCGCCTCGGCGCCGGCAACTCCTGATCGCTCTCGTACTCCTCGCGACTTTCTCGGTTGCGCTGCCGGTTCGCGCTGCGTCGGAACTCGATCGAGAAGGGCTCAAGCACTTCGAGGCGAAGATCCGGCCGGTGCTCGTCGAGAAGTGCTACTCGTGCCACTCGGCAGGGGCGAAGGCGCTGCGCGGCGGCTTGCTGCTCGATACCAAAGAGGGGCTCATCCTCGGCGGCGACTCCGG
>JAIOPP010000130.1 GCA_021413845.1 Planctomycetia bacterium
TGCATGGGCTCTACGCCGGCGCGGCGCTCGGGGCAACGGCCGCTTACGTGTGGTGGAGCGCGCATCCGGCGGAAGTATCGGCCGCCGCGCGAGCGTTGCCGATGAGCCGCTACTACTTCGCGGTTGCGGAACTGGCGTTCTCGGCCGCTTGTTTCGAGATCTGGCTCCGTCTGTGGCGACGAGGGACGCGCCGCGCCGTGGTCGGCCGGTTCTTCGCCGTCGCCGCGATCACGAACACGATCTACCACTTTCCGACCCTGTTCGCGATTCTCAGCGTCCTCTCGACTCGGCCCGATGAGGCTTCCGGCGCGGTTCGCTTTCTGACCTACCTGGGCGATCCCGAAGTGCTCGCGCGGGTCGCTCACTTTTCGGCGGCGTCGCTCGCCGTCGCCGGGGTCTTGTTGGCGGCGCTGGCGGCGTCGATCGGGCCGGCTGCCGCGGAGCGAACCGACGGCAAACCCTCGGCCTCTGAAATCGCGCTCGGCTTGAAGACGCGCGGCGCGATGATCGCGCTCATCACGACGGTCTTGCAATGGCCGATCGGGATCATCGTCTTGTTGCAACTTCCCGAAATCTCGCGCGAGGCATTGATGGGAAACAGCGCCGGCGCTACGATGCTGTTCGTGATTTCGCTTGTCGCCGTCGTCATGCTGATGCACCGCTTGGCTGCGGCTGCGTTCGGCGAAACGACCTTCGCCGAGATCCGCTCGCTGCTGCTCTGGCTCGGCATTACGATCGTCTTGATGACGGCCGTAAGGCATTACGCGCGCGAGCCGTTGTACCTTTCCGATTCCGTCGTTCGTTCGCTTTCCACCCACACCGGTGACTTCGCTCATGGCAATAGAAGAAGTTAAAATCATCGACCCGACCTCGGGCTCGTCGGCCACGATCCTCGTCGGCGCGGGTTTCAATTGCTACAAGTTCGAGGCCGTGGTCGCCGGTGCGCCGGTGGATGTCCTCTGGACGACCCCCAACTTCGCGACCGGCAAAGAACGCCCTTCGCATAGCGGCATTCCCGTCCTGTTTCCCTATCCCGGACGCTTGCGCGGCACGACGCTCGACTACGCCGGCAAGTCGTATCCGCTCGAAGGCAACGACGGTCGCGGCAACGCGATTCACGGCTACTGCCTCACGCGTCCGTGGGAAGTCGTCGAGAAATCGGCTTCGAGCGTCGTCGGCAAGTTCCAGGCATCGAAGGTCGATCCCGACATCTTGAAGAAGTGGCCCGCCGACTTCATCGTCACCGTGAGTTACGAACTTTCCGGCACGACGCTCGCAAGCAAGATCACGGTCGAAAATCCGGACGACAAGCCGCTGCCGTTCGGTCTCGGCACGCATCCTTATTTCCGTTTGCCGCTCGGCCCGCAAGGGACGGCCGACGATTGCCGCGTGACGGTGCCGGTGCGAAACTATTTCGAGCTGGTCGACATGCTCCCGAGCGGCAAGAAGCTTCCGGCGACCGGTCCGCGCGGCCTTGCGGCCGGCATGCGCTTCGCCGACATGAAGCTCGACGACGTCTTTACCGACGTCGAATTCTCTTCCGGAGAAGCATCGGCCTCGATCGCCGACCCGACGAATCGCCGTACGCTGTCGATGGCGTTCGACTCGGGGTTCACGCAAGTCGTGGTGTACAACCCACCGCATCGCGAAGCGGTGTGCATCGAGCCCTATACGTGCGTCCCCGATCAATTCACGATGACGGAAAAAGGAGTAATCGGCGCTCCGCAAACGCTTAAGCCCGGCGAGAAGTTTTCGTGTCGCTATGAGATTGCGGTTGAGTAAATAGCGAGTCGAGCAAAGGCGCGCAGCGGCGCCTCTTCGCGAACGCTCGCGATTGAAAAAAGTTCGTGCGTCGTCGCCCGAGTTCGGTCGGGCATCTTGTCCAAACATGTCTGCGCAGAACGGGCTCCCGCTCGGCTCTCCCGAGCGTATGCTCGCGAAGAGAAGCTCGGGCGACGACGCACCGGACGACACCCTAGGCAGTCGAAGCGATTCGCTTGAGTTTGCAAACTCAAACGAGCCGTCGTGCAAATTCGATCCTCCGCCAAGCGGTGCCGCGCGGCTCGTCCAGAGCGCGCGGCGGCGAAGGATCGCGACCGGTGGCATCGGATCTTTCGGAGTCGAACATTACGGCCGTCGCAGGGTCGGACCAAGACCACGCGTGCCGCAATACCCGACATCGGAAAGATCGGCAGCCGCCGACCGCAGGCCGGGAAAAAGACTAGAGCGCATTGCAATTAATTGTAGCGGTATCCTGAGTTTCGGAAGTAGTTTCGGCATTCGGATTCTTGGAAGCGGGTGACGAGTTCGCCGCAGCGGCGCCACAAGCCTGCGACGGTTCGCTCCGCCGCGCTGCGGATC
>JAIOPP010000131.1 GCA_021413845.1 Planctomycetia bacterium
ATCTCCAATTCCGCTTCCCGTAACTTCTGAATGATCTGCTCGACCTGCAAACGCTTCGTGCCCATGATCCCCTCCCTTTTTCAAGTGATGGTCGTCAGTCTACGACTGACGACCGGACTCGTTTAAGGGGGGCAGGTCACGCCGATCGAAGCTGTCAGAGTGATGCGACACGACTCAAGTGACGCGGCATCGTCGAAGTAGGAGCATTTGAATGCATCATGAATTGGATGCGGCCCGACTTGAGGCGTTCGCAAGTCATCTACGTCGCTCTAAGCGTGAATGGGTGGACAATCGGCATCTTTGGGATGCTTTTTCGGCGGCGTTTCCGACCTTTGCTGAATCGACGGAGCGAAGGAGCTGGCTGCTTGCCGCCATCGCCGAGTTGCGTCGACTCGAAATCGTCAAGCTGCCGGCTGCAAAAAGCAATCGATGGGACCGTACGCTTCAACCGGCAGTTCCGCGAGAAGTTGCCCTGGTCCGTTCACCCGACCCCGTAAGGCGGACCGACTGGAAGTCGTTCCCGTGGCATCCTCGCCTACGTTGGATCCACGACTTCCCGCGAATGTCCGAAGAGATAGAAACCTTTCTTCGCCGCGTCCATCATGGACTTGTCAGAGATGAATTTCAAACGAGAGCTCCGCTGAAATATCGGTCGCTTCAACTAACCGGCCGTGAAAAACGATTGGGTAAACTTCTCCAATCGTCCCTGTTCAGTGAAGGCCGTCTGACGCTGGATCTGCTGGGGTGCTTCTCGGAGACTCCGCAGTTGGCGTATGAACGCATCGCGGATATCCCGTCGATCATCATCTTTGAAAATGCCGACTCATTTGCCGTGGCCCGAAATGTTCTCCGCTCGCTCTCGCTTCCCCCATTCGGTCTTGTCGGTTTCGGCGGAGGCAACGGCGTATGTCGATCGATTCCCTCACTGATTTCTTTGCCGACACCAATTCAGCGAATCGTCTACGTTGGTGACCTCGACTTTCATGGCCTGAGAATCGCTGCCAGGGCCTCTCGGGCGGCTTCCGTGTCGGGACTACCCGAGATTCAACCTGCCACCATGGTGCATCGCGCGATGTTGCAATCCGCACAGCGGTTCGGAAATTCGGATGGTTGGGAGGACAAGAGGTCGCACGGCCGACCCGTCGAGCGTCTGACCACGGCACTCACGTTTTTAGATCCCGAGTTAAGGGACGTAGTAGCTGCGATCCTGCAGCAAGGAAACCGCATTCCCGAGGAAGTTCTGGGACCTCAAGAGCTGACGGTTGCTTGGGGAGCTCCCAGCCTAGTCAGCTAACTCCGACATGAGACGGCGGCGCCCGGACATGCCGAAGATTTGCGACTGCGCAAAGCGTGATCATTCGTAAAGTTGTTTCCGAAACCGGTACCTGAGAGCAACCGGAAGCATGGGGTTTGCGGCAAGTGCTTTACCTCGATCCTTCGAGAACACGTACCCGTGATCGGAGGCGGGAAACGGCCGATCGCGAATCTCAACGCCGTGTTCGCCGCGGCGGAAACGGGCCGACTGGAGAACCTCGCGCAAGCGATGCGCAAGGCGATGCAAGAGATCAATCAAGCGCGAAGCCTGCGCCGGCTTCGCTGCCGGCGAAGTGATCGAATTACGGCAGCGAGCAAAGCTCGACCAAGTACCCGTCGGGATCTTGTAGGAAGAGTTGCCAAGCACCGTCGGGGCGTTGTTTCGGCGGCGAAGCGAACGTGATTCCCGCTCGCTGTAATTCGTCGCCGACTCCCCGACAGTCGTTGACGAGAAAAGCGAAGTGATGGCCGCGCGGTTTATGCCATGCGCCGGTACCCGCCGGACCGGTTTCTGCGGACTCGAGGTTCGTGTGGATCAACGTCGCACCGGCTTGGAACCACTGCCCGGCGAACGAGAAGTTGGGGCGAGCGACTTCGTCCATTCCCAGCAACTCCACGTAGAACCGACGCGTCGCGGCGAGGTCTTTGACCACGATCGTAACATGATCGAGCGACTTTACTTGAATCGACATGAAGAAACCTTATTCCTCGTTGCGTGCTAACGTGAATGGATGTGCCTGCCGCCGCTAACTCTTCGGTTGAACAGAAAGATCGATCCGCTTGACGGTCCAGGTCGATTCGCGCGCGGCGTCAAACGTGCTAGCCATTGAGTTTTCAGACTGAGCCTAAGGCAACAGCGGAAACCGTGCCGTCGTCCAATCGACGACGAGGTCGTTCCAGAAGACCACGGTCGGCGCGACCACACCGTGGTTGTCGCAGCGGCCGATCATGATACTGCGGGCCGGAGTGTTGGAGTTGAGCTTGAGCGTCGACGTCGGGCCGATCTGCTCGAAGGTTTTCGGGTCGAACAAGGCGAGCGATGAGTTGCCGTTCTGCGTGAAGCGCATGCTGACCCAATAGAGTTTGCCGTCTTCGACGGGGATGATGGGACCTGCGCGCGAGCCGAGGCGCTCATTGTTCGGACCGCGGTCGCCGGTGTGAACGCGGAAGCCGGGCGTTTGCGGATGCTCGCGGGTATTCAGCACCACGAAATCTCCGTCGGACGAATTGATGGAGACCAAATCGAGCGGCGTCCACTTCTTGGTGCCGTGGTATTCGAGGAAGAAGCCGACGCTGACCTTGGGCTGCGGTGTCTTGAAGGTGTAAGTGATGCAACGAACGGGAGTGGCCAGCTCGCAGGCCCAACCGTGTTTGTCTTCTTTGTTCTCGTGAACGACGCCGTTGACGCTGACTGAACCGGGAAGCCTGCCGCGAGCCGGAGCGACGGTGAATTCGGTGAGCGGAGTGTCGGTCCATTCGCGGCCCCGACGTATGCGCCACGTGCCGCCGTCGCCGCGTGTCATGGCGTTGAGCAACTCCACGGTCATGGCGTCGCCGAGCTTGCCCGCTTCCATGTGCACGTGGAGGTCGGCGACGAGCGGCGACTGGGCCGATGCCTGGCGCGCAGGCATCAAGCAGAGGCAAAGCGCCGCGAGCAGAGTCAAATTCGCAAAAGAGAAGCGTTCCAGCATGAGATCGCTCCGATACCGGAACGCAAAATTCGGGGGTGTTGTGGTGGTGGCGAAAACGCGGTAACAATTCCCAGGCTCGACACCACATTCTAAAGCTTGCTTGAATATGTGGAAGAAGGCGAAAATCGCCGGCAATATGTCGCTTCCGACGCAGCCAAGCTTCCGTTTGAGGGGAGACGAAGCGATGGACGCCGGTGATTTACTTCCTGGGATTTCCCTGCGCGTTGCGAAATATCGGTGAGTTCGAATTCCGTAACGCGGTTTGCGTCGGCTTTCGGATCAACTTCGCCATTTCGAGCCGCACTGAAATCTTCCGAGTAGGTAGCGGCCGAGTGCCCGCTGCCGGGGCACAATGAAAGGACACGGTCGTTAACACGAAGATGGTCCAAGATTGCGGCAACAAGCCGACGACGGAGCCGACCACGACGGGTATACGAGCATCTACAAGCCCATTCCAGCGACCCGGAGCAAGCATTGCGGCGGCGGGCCTGCTAGAATCTCGACGACGATATTCACTTTCGGATTACGTGGATGCAAGGCATACGAAGTTTGTGATCTTCGTACTTTGAGATCCGAGTCTCCGTGGTGAAATCTTAGGCCCGCATCGCACGCCCCGCCCCAACTCTTCAACGAGCTCAATCATGATTCGACTCATCGCCCCGCTGTTCGTTATCGCTTTCGCCACGGTCGCTCAGGCCATGCAGGTCGAGCGCGATGTGCCGTATGCCAAGCCCGCGCTCGAGCGGCAAGTGCTCGACGTATACACGCCCGACGGCGCGAAGGGCAAACGCTTGCCGGTCGTCTTTTGGATTCACGGCGGCGGCTGGGAGCACGGTGACAAATCCGACGTTGCGCTGAAGCCGCAATTCTTCGTCGACCGCGGCTGCGTCTTCGTCAGTACGAACTATCGGCTCTATCCGCATGTCGACATGGCCACGCTGATCGGCGACGTCGCCAAGGCGCTCGGCTGGGTTCACGCGCACATCGGCGAGTACGGCGGCGATCCGAACCGCATCATCGTCGGCGGCCACTCGGCCGGCGCGCAACTGGCAGCGATCATCTGCACCGACGAACGCTATTTGAAATCCGAAGGGGTCGCGCTCGTAAACATTAAAGGTTGCATCCCCGTCGACGGCGACACGTACTATCTGCCGGGCATCATCACGGTCGCCGAGATTCGCGCCCACATGCACGGTTTTCCGCAGCCAGGCTCGTCGGGTCATCGGGCGAAGTTCGGCAACGACCCGGCAAAGCACCTCAACTTCTCGGCCGTCACGCACGTCGCGCCGGGCAAGAATATCCCGCCGTTTTTGATCATGTACGTCGCCGGCCACCCCGACACGAACGCCCAGGCAAAGCGCCTCGCCGCCTCGCTTAACGAAGCAAAGATCCCCAATACGCTGTACGGTGGCCGTGAAACGACGCATGGTAAAATCAACAACGACATCGGCGTCGCCGCCGATCTCGGCACGGCGGCCGTCATCAAGCTGCTCGACGAAGTGTTGCGGCCTTAAGTATGAGCGACACAAGCTTAGCGCAAGATGCGCACCATCGTGATGCGATGGACGCGAGGCAGGTTTCCAACACCCGACGCTCCTATGACAGGTCACTAACTTGAAATTAACTCTCCTCGTCCTATCCGCTGCACTGCTTGCTCCGTCGGCCGCATTGCACGCCGCCGATGCTTTCCTCGTCGAAGACGGGCAGCCTCGCGCGGAGATCGTCATCGCCGAGAATCCACAGCGCAGCGCGCGGCTCGCAGCGCATGATTTACAGACCTATGTGAAGAAGATGTCCGGTGCGCACCTGCCGATCGTCGTCACACCCAGCGAGTCGGCCGTCAAAGTGTTCGTCGGGCGCAGCGAGCATACGGATCGGCTCAAGATCACTGCCGAGGGGTTGAAGCATGGCGCTTACCGCATCGTGTCGGGCGACAAGTGGTTGGTGCTGATCGGCGACGACACGGAGTTCACGCCGATCGAGCCGTGGGCGAAATTCAGCGGTGAAAGAGATGAGAATGGGAAGGTGCAGGCTGAGTGGGACAAAATCACCGGCGCGAAGTGGGGCCTGCCGATGACCAGTTTGTATAAGAATCGCCTCACCTTGCCCGGCGTAATCGGCAGACCGGATGCGGCCGTCGGGAAGATTGAGCCTTGGCAAGCCTGGGGTGGCGATGAGCGCGGGTCGTTCAACGCGGTCGCCGGGTTCTTGAACGGTCTCGGCGTGCGCTGGTACCTGCCGGGTGAGCTGGGCGAGATCGTGCCGACGTTGAAGTCGATTCCCTTGCCGAAGGTCGACGAGATCGTACGACCGGATATTCCGTTGCGCAGTTTCAACTTCCGATTCGCGAACAACGGCATCGAAACGGCAATGTGGGCCATGCGTCTCGGCGTGCGCGAACCGCTGAACAGCCAGCACGCGCACGGGATGGTGATCGTAACGATGCGCGAAGCGAACTTTACGGCTCATCCCGAATGGTTCGCACTGTACGGCGGCAAGCGACAGTTCCAACCCGGTTACAGCAAGAACCAACTCTGTTACTCCAACGAGGAGTTGTTCCAAGAAACCGTCCGCTACGTTCGGGCCCTGTTCGATCACTACCAATTCGAGGTGGTCTCCGTCATGCCGCCCGACGGCTACACGGCCATGTGCCAGTGCAAATTATGCGAGGGGAAAGATTCGCCCGAGCGCGATAGCTCGGGACTGATGTCCGATCATGTGTGGGACTTCGTGAATCGCGTTGCCAAGGAGGTCCGCAAGACGCATCCGGACAAAAAGATTTGCAACTGTGCCTACGGCTCCTACGCGCTGCCGCCATTGAAGATCGCGAAGCTGGAACCCAATGTGGTCGTCGGCATCGTCGGCGGACGAGGAGCGCCCCGGAGCAACAAGCCGGAGCAGCAGGCGGAAATCGCGCTGCGCCGCGCCGCGTGGTCGGCCAAAACGGACAATCCCATCATGATCTTCGAGAACTACCCCATTACCGATCGTGGGTGGTATTTGCCTGCCTTCACGCCCGCCGCTTTGGGCGCGAGCGTGAACGCGACCAAGGGGATCTCGCAGGGTGAGGACATCACCCTCACCATGAAATTCAACAATGCCGGCGCCGGCTTGAATCACTTCCTCGTCTACTTCACCGCGCGCAGTTATTGGGGTGGCAAGAATCTGGACGTCGATGCGATGTTCCGCGAATACTGTCGGCTGTTTTACGGCCCCGCCGAGCGGGAGATGCACACTTTTTTCAACTACTGCGAGGCGAACTGGCAGGAGATGGAGAAGGACAAGACCAAGGTCGATGCCGCACTCGCGCACTTCGCCGCAGCGCAGGCGAAAGTCGAGGCACAGTCGGTTTACGGTCGGCGCGTCGCGTTGATCGACGAATTTCTCAAAGACCTCCGCAGCAAGAGCCTGCAACTTGCCAGGCAGCGTGGGCCGGTGCCGCAGTTCCGCATCGGCCGCGATGCCGCAGGCATCGTCATCGACGGCAAGCTGGACGACGAATTCTGGCAAAAATATCCGGCACCGTTCGTCGGCGGATTGCGCGAGTTGCAGACCGGCGGCCGGCCCACGTTCGGCACCACGTTCAAAGCGGCGTGGGGTCAGGACGGTAACCTTTACCTCGCCATTCGCTGTGAGGAACGACCCGGAGAGAAGCTGAACATCGGCGCGACGAAAGACGATGACGCCGCGTTGTGGTACGGCGACGCCGTCGAAATACTCCTCGAAACCGAAGCGCATTCCTACTACCAAATCGCAGTCAGCCCTTCCGGCGCCGTCGCCGACATGGATCGCTCGGCATCTCGTGGCGCGTGGCTCAGTTGGGACTCGAATGCCGTAGTCGCCACGCATATCGCCGACGATCATTGGACTGTCGAGATGCGGCTACCGATCACTCAGGACGATAACGATCCGCTGCACCAGGTCATCGGACGCAGGCCATCCGTCAGCCTCCCTTGGCACTTTAATCTCTGCCGCCATCGCATCCGCGAAAACGGCGCAGAGGCTTCCGCATTCGCACCGACCGGCAAAGCCAACTTCCACGAAGTGATGAAGTTCGCACTCTTCTATGAAGGTCGGTCGCATCAGTTCGCGCACGGGGAACCGGAAGCCGATTACCTGGAAGCCACGCGTATCGCCGCCGACTTCGCACGACAAGGGAAGCGCGACGAGGCCCTCGCCGCATACACGGCCGCCGCCGAAGGAAAGATCAACGACTTCCAAAAGTCGGCCGCGCTCGAAGAAGCCGCCGCAACGGCCCGAGCCCTTCGCCGGTACGACGTTGCCGATCAACTCACGGCACGCATCCCGATCGAGGCCGTGAAGAAAAGCGTACGCATGCGCAGCCTGCTCGATCAGGCCCAAGTAGCGGAAGTGATTGCCCAATTCGGCACCGAGGACATCGATGCTTGGCCCTTCTGGAAAGCCGGCGATGGCTATTTCAATCGAGGCCTTGCGTATGCGATCAATAAATCCGGCAAAGAAGCCGAACTCGACCTCACTCGCGCCCTCGAATGGACCAGCGACCCGCGTCTTCGCGACGGCATCCGTCAGGTCCTCGCGGGGAACCGCGAGAATAATCTTAAAGACGACACGGCTGCCTTGTCCGCATATCGTCAGACGGTCGACTCCACCCCGCAACTACGGAGTGCCGAACACTACACGGCCGTCGCCGGTGTCGCTCGCATCTTAACCAAGCAAGGCAAGTTCGACGAAGCGCTCGCCACGCTGAAGAAATTGGACATCGAAAAAATCGGCGGCAGCTGGCACGGTTCCTTGTTGATCGCTCAAGGTAATACGCTCCAAGCCGCGGGCCGGAAAGACGAAGCACTGACCGTTTACAAGTCGGTGCTCGAAGACAAAGCCGCCGATGCAAACAGCCGTAAAGCCGCCGAGCAAGGGATCCAATCCATCCGATCGCAGAAATGAAATCACCAGCCGGAACGGATGCGATTCATTAACCATATCGGTCGCTGCGACGATCCGGGGCATTACTAGGTTTTCAAGCCGGATGTTGCCCGGCCCGCAAAGAAACGGTTGCTCGCATCGTATTCGTGTTTCTTGCTCTTTCGGCGATCGGGCATCTAAGATGAACTCACCTCGGCCTGTTGCTAAAGGGGGCTACCGCAAGCGATAATTTGACGGTAAGAATTTTGCCGCTCGACCCCGACGGCGAACACGTTCTTTTTCCGGCTCCGATACGAAGGTCTTTTTGCATGCAATTGATTTCGGCCCCCTTTCATCTTCTGCGACTTGCGTTGCCGGTTGTCGCCGTTTGTCTCGGCTTGGCCGGCGTCGCCGGTGGAGCCGAGCCGTTTGAGGCGTTTCTCGAGAAGCATTGCGTTCGCTGTCATAGCGCTCAAAAGGAACAGGGGGATCTGCGGATCGACCGGCTCTCGCGCGATTTCAAATCGGGCACGGACACGCATCATTGGGCCGAGGCCCTCGATAAGGTCAACAGCGGCGAGATGCCTCCGAAAACCGAGCCGCAGCCGACGCAGGCGGAAATCGCGGCGTTCGTCACCAGTCTCGATGCGCGGCTGAGCGAGGGGCGGGCGGCGCGCATGGCCGCGCGGCCGGCCGTGGCGCATTATCGTTTGAGCCGGAAAGAGTATCAGAACACGGTCTACGACTTACTCGGCGTCCGTTACGACCCAACCAAGCCGGGCCAATTGAATGAAGACACGCTCTGGCATGGTTTCGAGCGCATCGGGTCGGAACTGTCTCTCTCGCCGTCGCATGTCGATCGTTACTACGGCGCGGCGGGGCTCGTGCTCGACCGCGCGTTCCCCGTCACGTCGGGAGAATCACGCAAGGTTCATAAGACCGCTGCCGACCTACGTTACAGCGGCGGGAAGACCCAGCAAGAGGCGCTAAACCGCTTCGGCATCAAGCGGCCGCTCCGTTACCTACTCTTTCCCGGTAATGTTCAAAACGCCCTCTCACCCAACTGGTTCGGAAAGTCGGGGCCGGAGTACAGCGGGCTCTACAAATTTCGCATCAAGGCCAGCGGTATCCGCCCGCCCGACGGTCAGCCCGCGCACCTCAGCATCGGCAAGCGTACCGGAGAAGAGACAGTAGAAGGCCTCATCGAGTTCGACCTCACGGCGCCGGAAGATAGTCCGCAGGTCTATGAGTTCGAGGTGTTTCTCGAGATGCCTGCGACGCTGGACTTCTGCGTCGTGGCGACCGACGTCGTCGACAGAAGAGCCGGTGCCGCCTTCCGCAACGCACTCACCAGCGGGAACGGATACATCTTCACGCACAGTAGCGAGACGTTGCTTCTCAATCCGAACGCCCCGCAGATGTTCGATGGTCAAGGGAACGGCCTTTTCTCCACGGTGCTTCTCGATTGGATCGAGTGGGAGGGGCCGCTGGAAACGGCTTCGGAGAAGTCCCGGCGCAATGGTCTGTTGCCGCCCGACGACGCGTCGCCGGAGGTGGTCGCGGAACATCTCGAGCGCTTCGCCCAGCGCGCCTGGCGGCGACCGGTGAAGCAGGAGGAGTTGATCGACTACCTGAAAGCTTACCGCTCGGAACGGGACGCGGGTGAAAAGCCGGCGGCCGCTTATCGCGTCGCGCTGCAGGGCGTGTTGACCTCGAGGAACTTCATTTACCTCGTTGAAGGGGAAACCGCGGCCCGCGAAAAACTCAATGATTCGGAGCTCGCCTCTCGGCTCTCGTATTTCCTCTGGAGTTCGATGCCCGACGAAGGCCTGTCCTCGGCCGCGCAAGGGGGCAAGCTGAACGGCGAAGGTCTTAAGAAGGAGGTGGATCGGCTTTTGAAGGACGGCAAGATCAACCGCTTCGTCGACGACTTCGTACGCCAGTGGCTCCAGCTGCACCGCATCGGAACGTTCCCGCCGGACAAGAAGCTCTACCCGATGTACGACCCTTGGCTTGAGACAAGCCTGCGCCGCGAGCCCGTCGAGTATTTCCGCGAGCTCTTCTCGCAGAACCAGCCCCTCGCCCGCTTCATCGATTCCGACTGGACCGTAGCGAACGCCCGGCTCTGTGATTTTTACGGACTGCCGGAACCGAAGGCCGACGGCTTCCAGCGCGTATCGCTGAAGCCCGAGGATCATCGCGGCGGGTTGTTGACGATGGGCGCGGTGCTGGGGCTGACCTCCGACGGCACGCGCCATCGTCCGGTTCACCGTGGCGTCTGGGTCAGTGAAGCGATTTTCGGTAAGACCCCGCCCCCTCCGCCGGCGAACGTGAGCGCGATCGAGCCCAGCCCGCCGGAGAGCCCCAAGGCTACGCTGCGTCAGAAGATCGAAGCGCACCGCAACAACGCCAGCTGCGCCGCCTGCCACGCGAAGATCGACCCGCTGGGACTCGCCTGGGACAACTACGATGCCATCGGACAATGGCGCACTCATGAGAAGGTCGCCAAGGGTACCGGCAACGATCCCGCGATCGATCCGTCCGGCGTGATGCCCGACGGCCGATCGTTCCGAGATTCGGTACAGTTCAAACAACTGCTGCTCGCGGACGATGAGCAAGTCGCACGGGCTTTCATCGAGCACCTTTGCACCTACGCTCTCCGCCGCGTGCTCACGGTGGACGATCAGGCTGATCTCAAGGCCATCGCTGCCGCAGCGAAGAAGAACGGATACGGAGTTCGAGAGATCATTCGCGCCGTCGCCCTGTCCGAACTACTCCGGAAGCGATAAGCAGAGGTTCTTTGTTCTTCGTTCTTGGTGCTTAGTTCTTGCGACACCCAGAAACCAAAACCAGTTAACCAAAAACCAGGAACAAAGCACCAAGAACGAAGAACATGAGTATTCGACGCTTCGAAGACATTGAAGGCTGGCAATTAGCACGGGACTTGGCGAAGCGAGTTTATTCAGTGGCCATGCGCGGAACGTTTGCGAAAGATTTCGGACTTCGGGATCAGATTACCCGTGCGGCAGGCTCGACCATGCATAACATCGCCGAAGGATTTGACGGAGGGAGTAATGCGGAGTTCGTCAAATTTCTGCGATACTCGCAACGTTCCTGTTCCGAGGTTCAAAGTCAGCTCTATGTCGCTCGAGACCAAGCCTACATTTCACAGGATGAGTTCGACTCCATTTACGAACAAGCCGCGATGACACATGCCAAAGTCGGCGGATTTATTCGCTATCTTTTGAGCTCCTCCAACGCCCACTAACCATTCAAACTAAGAACTAATAACCAATAACAAAGAACTATCATGAGTAACTTTCTATCGCAATCCTGGTTGATCGACCGGCGGCATGC
Source organism: Planctomycetia bacterium (assembly GCA_021413845.1). NCBI lineage: Bacteria > Pseudomonadati > Planctomycetota > Planctomycetia > Planctomycetia bacterium. The sequence goes on from JAIOPP010000131.1 coordinate 11,247, forward strand.
CCTGCGTGCTTTGGGGAGTTGCATCTCGCTTCCGTTTTTGGAATGCATGGTGCCGCTGCGGGCGGCGGAGCAGCAAACCGCCACGCCCAAGCGTAGCGCCTTCATCTACCTCGCCAACGGCGTCCATTCGCTCAACTACCAGATCACCACGCCGGGCAAGGGGTACGAGTTCTCCCGGTCGCTGAAGCCGTTGGAAAAGCATCGTGACGCGATCACGCCGATCTCCGGTCTGCATCACCCGGGAGCTCTCAGCCACCATCACAATTGCATCTCGGTCTGGCTGACCGGCGGCAAGCTCGGACCTTCGGACCGGAACACCATCTCCGTAGACCAGAAGATGGCCGAGGTCACCGCGAAGCACACGCGATACTCTTCGATGGAGATCGCGCTGACGGGCGAATGTCTCGGCTGGACGGCCGATGGCGTTCGGCTCCCCTCGATGCGTCGTTGTAGTGAGATCTTCGCGTCGATGTTCGAAGAGCCGAAAGGGGGCACCGCGGCGCAGCGGAGAGCCTTGCGCCACAAGGGGAGCGTCTTAGACGCGAACCTAGCCGAAGTGCGCCGACTCGAACAGGCGATGGGCTCGGCCGATAAAGGACGTCTCGATCAATACCTCACATCGATTCGCGAGGCGGAAATTCGCACCCGGCGAGCCGATTCGTGGCTCGACACGCCGCTCCCCACCGTCTCCGACGCCGATCGCAAACGGACCAACCGCGATGTCGCCGCCACCATGGCGGGCGACTACTTCCGCACCGTCTACGACTTGATCGTGCTCGCCTTTCAGACGGATGTGACCCGCGTAGCCACGTTCAGCCTCGGGGGCGAAGGAGACGCTTTCTCCATTCCCGAGATCGGCATCACCGAGTCGCGCCATCAACTGAGCCACCACGGCGGAGATCCGGGCTACATGGAAAAGCTCACCAACTACGACACCTTCGCCGTCGAGCAGTTCAGCTACTTCCTCACTCGGCTCGCGGAGACGAAGGACCTCAACGGCAAACCGCTCCTGGGCTCGACCATGGCGCTGTTCGGCAGCGGCATGTCGTACGGCCACAGCCACGGCAACGCCAACCTCCCGCTGGTGCTCGCCGGCGGCTCCGACCTCGGCCTGAAGCACGGCAGCCACCTCGACTTCAACCAAGGACACTTCAAGGGATATCAGCTCGATAAGCCCGGCGAGCAATACTCGCTCTGTAGCCGCCCCGCGAACTCGAATGCCCACATGAGCAACCTGCTGCTCCTGATGGCCCAGCGCATGGGCGTAGAGACCGACAAGTTCGGCGACAGCAACAAGGTGATCGAACTATGAGTCGTTTGTTTCTGGTTCTTAGTTCTTCGTTCTTGGTTCTTGGTTCATACGTCGCCGCCGCCGAAAAAGCCGAGCCGTTCCGGCCCGAAGCGGGGAAGTTCCCTCCTTTGGAAATGGCGCACTCGTACCGAGGCGAGCTCGTGTTCGTGGATCATGCCAACCGTCGCGGCAGCATCCGCGTGCAAGGGGCGGGGATGTATTTCCGTAACGCTCCGCATCCGTTCGCAATGCTCCCTTACGGCCTCGTTCGCTATCACGGCGCACCGGCGGACTTGCGGGACATCCCGCTCGGCACCGTGCTGCACGTTCGGGCATTTCTCCCGCCGGATCCCAAGATCTCCGCCGTGCCGGTGTTACCGATCAACAATCGGGACAAGAACGCGGGCTATAGCGGCTCGGGAACGGCACCCGCCGAGAACCACGTGCTGCTCCTCGAAGACGAACCGAGCTACTGCCTGCGTGAGGGAAAGGTCTGGAAGCTGAAGGAAGTGGACATCCAAAACAACGCGGGGATGATCATCGCCGGCCTCGCCGCGAAGGCCGGCGGAGACGGCAAGGCCGCAGACGACAAGGCCACCGCGGAAAAGACCGCAGACGAAAAGCTGACCTTCGACGCCGGTACCCGCATCTGGCGCGGTCGTGAACGCCTCGGCATCGCCGACCTCGTTGCCGAGGGGATCTGGCCCGCCGGCGGCAAGAAGTCGCTCGACGGTCAGTCCGTCCTGCTCGGGATCACTTGGAAGCCGACGCCGGATGGTATTTTCACCCGCTTCCACATCTCGGACATCTGGCTGGACGACACGTCTGCGCAGCGGGCCGCTCAGATTCAAACCGAGGTCCACAAGGCCTTCATCCGGAGCCGTTGGATGCCGGCCTGGATCGATGCCGTCGAGTACGGCAAGTTCGGCCGCGCCACCGTGACCGCAACCTTGTTCGGCGGGATGGATCCCTCGCTCTACGCCGACTTCCAGAAAGGGAGCCAAGTGACAACGAATGCGTCCGAGAATAACTTGAAGCATCTGGGAGGCGACTATGGTCCCGCGCACATGGCCTCGCGAGGCTCCATTCTCGACGTGACGAAAGTGCCTGGAGATGCCCCTCTCGGCAGCAGCGGCATCCAAGTCCGATTCGAGACGGACCTTATCATCGAAGGCATCCGCCCTACGAGAGTCGTCCGGATCCGTGCCGGGAACTGGCCTCAGGTGCAAGTGCCTCGAGAGGAATTCATGGGCGACGGCAGCTCCGGCGAAGGCCGCTTCCCGACCCCGGCCATCTTCCCGAAATACTGACACTTGAAAATCGACGCAGCACGATCTTGATCCAGACGACTTCGTCGATCCGTTTGCCGTTCTTCCTGTAGTCCGCTTCGACAACGACGAGATAGCGCGAGGCAATCTCGTTGATCGTGAGATCCGGTAGAGAGCCTGCCGACTGCAGCCGTAGGCGATCCATTACCAACTGCCGCACAGGCCCTTGCAGGGCCATGACACGAAGCATTTGGCGGATCGTTGTCGTTCGAAAAGATCACGAGCATATCGCCGAGGCGCGTGATCATCACCGCGCCGCGCCCAATCAGCTTGAGCAGCCGGTTTGATTCCGCGAAATCACTCGTCGAGATTTTTATCTTCCGGATGGGGCGGACCGAACCAGTAGCGGATTTCGTTCGTGCAGCAGGCCCAAGGAGCGTTATGGCGGAACTCTCGGTTTGCCGGGATCGATGGCCGCGAAAACCCCGTAGCCAACGACCAGTTTCTCCAAAACTCGACGAAGTTTTCATGCAGGGCTATACACATTTCCCTGCTTAAGTAAATTTGTGCGTCGCTCTCTTCCACAGCGGCACGGCGTCCGAAATCGAGAAGATCATCGTAGGTATAAGTTTTTGATCTGCTGTTTTCCCGAGCGAACCTGATGAGCCATTCTTTGCCTGAGAGCGATTCCCGTTCGCGGTGAGCTTCCTCGTGCTCCCCCTGTTCGTCCAACCAATCGGCATAGACCATCCGGAGATTGGCATCGTCTTTGTTTTCGTTTGCGGCCAGTGCCTTAAGAAAGTCTTCTTTGTTCATCGCAATTTCTCTTTTACGACAGCGGCGGCCGCGGTGAATGCCGAATGGGTCCAAATATGACGCAGTCCCGTGATCGAGCCGGGATAGATGAAAAGCCAGAATCGCTCTCCCGGTTCGACGTCCTTCGTCAGAAACGGATCGACGATCCCGATCGGACGGTCGCACGGGCCGACCATTTCGATGTTTCCCTCTTGAGTTAATCCGACGTGCTGGCCGGGGGTCAGCCGAGTCGCAGCCATGACCGCCGCAACGGGAACATGCACCGCATCGCGTCGTCGGTCGCCGTCTTCGATCAGTCGGCCCAACCCTGGTCCTTGTTCCATATCTCACTCCTACTAGCATGATTAATCAAGTATTTTTGAATGTCGAAAATCGACGACCCTGCTCAGACTCTCAACGGCAGCAGCGGGTATTTTGATCGAGTGGCTGAGATAGAGAGCGTCTTGATATTTACTCAAGTTCTCGGCGAAGGCATCGGAAAGGCTCTTCACAAGACGGATATCTAAAGTCTCTCGCCGCCCGCTCCAGCTTTCTACAAGTACATCGGACAAGATTTTTAGGGTGCTGAGATAACGGTTACTTAAATCACTAATCAGACCTTCGGCAGCGATATCCGAAATATTCACCAACTGCTTGAGTTCGGGTTCATCATCATGTTTACCGACGACGGTGTCACCGCTCATAGGCTCTATAAAACTCGCGAAGTTCGGTTCGGCATTCTCATCCGGTGGAATGTTCTCGGTGTTCATCGTCCATCCCCATTCTTGAAGGCTCCGGCTGTTGAACTGGGGCGTGCCCAGTCCATTTCGGCAGACCCGATCCCAGGCGAGTCGGTCTTGAGCAAACTTGCGGCGTCGATCGCCGTGGTGATGGTGAGCCACGAACTTTCGAGCAAGTATTCGTTCTCGCCTTTGCCGCGGCGGAGCGTTCCTTGGATCGTGACGGTTTCCCCGACGCGGGCCTGAGACCACTTCGCGTCGATCGGCTGGTCCGACGGTCCCACCGAAGCCCGGCATTCGACGACGCCGTCGAGCGAGAGCGAATTGCCTTGGATCTTAGTGATCTTTCCCCAAAGTTGCAGCGACTTCCCTTCCAGCGACTTGTATGCCGCGCCCTGAGAGGCGACTTGGCGGTTAAAAAACTTCTCCGCCTTAATGTTCTGTTCCGGTTCCGGCTGGGCCCAAAGTTGCGCAATGAAAGCCGACGCTTTGTCGAAACATTCGGCGGGGAAGTCCGTTGTTTTCACCACGACGAACACCACGACTCCGATGACGACGGTATTGATCAAGGCGACGAGAGGCGAGACTTTGTATCGGGCCGGTTGTGGCGTGGTCATGATGATCGCTCCTGTAAAGAATTCCGTCGACTCGAAGATGTTTCTGAATCGTTTACTTGTCGTCACGTCGAACGTATTCGTTGGATTCGTGACTCTAAAACACTAAGCGGTCGCCGGCGGTTGCGAACCGCAACAATATCCGATTTTCCGCAGCGAATCCAAGAGTTCCTCACCGTCGCCCGGTGAGGAACTCTCGACAGGCCCGCCCGATCATGGATTCGCGGTAAGGTTAAAACGAGCAGCCAGCCGAGTGCGTGCTTGTTCATACGTCGTTCCGGCGGCCGTGAGTTCGCGGTTGAAGTCGCCGACTCCGTTCCGAATCACGTTTTTGGCAAGCTGACGCATCAATGCCGTGTCATCGACTTCCTCGATCGCCGTGACCGAGACCTGCATGAGCTTCAGATAGGCAGCGACCTCTTGTTGAAAGGCCTTCTTAGAAGCCGCCTTAAAGTTCTGAATCTCCGTGTCGGTCCCGATCTCCATCTGATCCAATTCCTCGGACATCTGTTGCAACACGACGTCGGAGCGCTTCTGATCTTTGTATATTTGCGTAAGCGTGTACGGCTTATCGAGTAAAATGGCTTCGGAGCTTTGCCCCAGGGACACCATCACTTTCGCGGCCCGACTGCGAAGATCCTGGACTCGGTTGAGGACGGACAGCGCCTCTTGAGAGGTTGCTTGCGGCTTGTCGGCCGCAACGGGTGTCGAGCCCGGGAACGGCGTTGGCGGGTACGACACTTTCGGATCCGCAGAGGCAGTCGCATCGTTGCGAGAGGAGGCCGACTCTCGGTTTCTCGGCAAGGCAACTCCCCAGATGGATCGCGTCGTTTTGAGGTCCTCCAAAAAGTCGGCGATGCAGTCATCGAGTTTGTCTGCCGTGATATTGAAATTCGCAATCGGATACCGCAAAGTCAGCTGACGAACGTCGGCCATGTAGCTAAACGCGGCCGGGTAGATGTCGTCGTTGCTGAGGATCATTTTATCCCAGGCGAGCGGGACCCCGCCGACGGATCCGTCAGTCATCACGGCAGCCTGTAAGTAGACCAGAGACTTGTCGCGACTCAGCTTGAACTGAATCGGGATATCTAGGTCGTCGAGCGCAAATACGGCTTCCACCAAGTTGGGATTCTTAACGTTCTTATTGAGTTTGTAGTTGAGCTTCTCCAGTAAGTTGCGCAGGCCTTGCAAGTCGTTGACTTGCCCGTTCACCACCGGAGCGGAATTCGCTGCGCCGGTGAATAACGGACGATCGGGAGTAAAAATGGGGATACTCTGAGCGAATGCGGTAGCGGCTTCGACCATCAGATTCGCGCCCAGGAACATCGCAGTCAGATACGGACGCATGTTCCATTCTCCTTGCCGGCCGACCGTCGAAACGTATCGGTAAGATCGCCGAGCGACGCCGCCGCAACGCGAACGGCGCGGCATCGCAAGTTGGAGGGCGTAGTAAGTCGCGGCGTTGAATACTTTTCCGAGGATGGCGAACAACATGAGAAGTCTCCTTGAGAAGTTGCGTTCGGATCAAAGTCGGTCGCAACGTTGCGGCCATCAACTCTGCCCAATCACCTCAGCGGCGCGGCGACGCGGAACGCCGCAAAGAATCCGAGAATTTGTCGCGAGGGAATCCGCCGGCTGCTAAAAGCCCCTGTTTTCGGCCAAGCGGCGAAGTTTCGTAAAATTCTGCGGCGGAACCGGACCTCGCGTCGCTCAGTGTTACAGAGACGCTTTCACCTCCCGCGGGACGGGCCGACCGACTCGACTTTCCACTTCTGTAATTCCCTTGATTGTGTCGTGTTGCGTCACGGACAATGTTGCCCGTTGCTTCGGCAACTACTCATCCCTGCTTTACTGAAGGATCAAGATCATGAAACTATTCCTCATCGCCTGTTTAGCAGTTATGCAACTTTCTACGGCGGGCGCACAAGAAGTTTCCCTCTCGCCGAAAGTCGGTTCCACAGCGGCTCCGCAAACGCCGCCGCCGCGAGTAGTCCCGAACGCCGACGACTTGTTGTTGCCGCAGGAAACGATTCTCAATTCGGACGGCACGTTTTCTCCGAAGCGCGACGACAGCGCTCTTGCCCCCAAGTCGCCATCGCAGCGATCGCAAGATGAATCGCCTGTCCCTCGCGCCAAGCTGGGCAGCGATACCGATCTTCCTCAGCCGAAGCCGAGCAACTCGACCGAAGGACGTTTTCCTTGGACTCTCGTCGGCATCGTCGCCGGCGTAGCCGGAGCTGCCGTAGTCGTAAGCCGTCGACTTCGAAAGCCAGCGATCCGTTAGTCGCCGGTTCGAACGTAATCGATTCCGATAGCTCAAGTGACGAGTAGCCGTTCGAGCTGGGGTTCGCCGAATTTCTAACTTCGTGCAACAGTTCTTTGAAAGTGCCCGACCATGTCCGAGAACTCTAACGACACCACGCAGAGCTTCAGCACGCCGGAAGTCGATCGTGAAGAACGGCTGGCGATTCTGCTGGAGCGGTGGGAGGACGACGTCGCACGCGGCAACTCGCCGACGCCGGCCGCGATCGCCGTAGACTTCCCGGAGTTAGCGTCGGACTTAGAACGAATTCTGCTCCGCCTCGGAAAGGTTGCATCGAGAGCCGGAAGCTTCGATCCCAAGGATCCGATTCAAGAGTTCATGACAAACTTCCGCGTCGGCAGGTACTCTCCCGTCGCCTTACGAGGTCAGGGAGGACAAGGCTGGATCTTCGAAGTTCAAGACGGCGAACTTCCACGGCGCGCGGCGCTGAAGTGCTTGCGACCGTTTTCCGCTGCCGATTCCGGCGCGCGCAGCCGACTAGCGCTCGAGGCGAAGATCATCAGCAAGCTGGAGCATCCCGGCATCGTGCCGATCTACAGCCTGGCGGGAGAGCAAAGCGATAATCCTTATTACGCCATGCGCCTGGTCGATAATGAGCAGACGCTCCGGAACGCAATCGATGAGTTGCATCGTGTGGACGCTTCCGGCCAAGCCGCCGATCGATTCTCGAAGTCGTTGCGTGAACTTCTACGCAGGTTCGACACCGTCTGCCAAACCGTGGCCTACGCGCACAGCCGAGGGATCATTCACCGCGATCTCAAGCCGGGCAACATCATGCTCGACCGCTTCGGCGTGACCCTGGTGATCGACTGGGGGCTCGCTAAGGAGATCGGAACGACTGCGGAAGACATAGCGAACGACCCGGCTCGGGAATCGTTGCGGCGTCTGAGTTCAGGCGACGGGCAGGCTACGTTGGCGGGAGTCGCTTTGGGAACGCCGGCCTACATGAGCCCGGAACAAGCGAACGGCCGCTGGGACCAAGTCGGGCCGGCCAGCGATATTTATAGCCTAGGGGCCACGCTGTACACGCTGCTGACCGGCGTGGTGCCCTTCGCGGAATCGTCTGCCGATATTCCGTGCGACATGCTGGAAGTGCTCAAACGGGTGAAAGCCGGCGAATCCCCACGAGCGCCGCGGAAGGTTCTCTCAAGCGTTCCGGCACCGCTGGAGGCGATCTGCCTGAAGGCCATGGCCCCGCAGCCCGAGCGGCGCTACGCGACGGCCTTGGAACTCGCGGTCGATATCGAGAAGTATCTGGATGACGAGCCGGTCGGTTGCTGGACCGAGCCGCTGTCGATTCGCGTCAGGCGTTGGGTGAGGCGGCATCATACGTTCATGGTCGGCGCCGCTGCCGCACTTCTCGTGGCGATCGTATCGACGAGCGCATTTGCCGTTCGCGAGCGCCGACAGAATGAAGAATTGACCCAAGCCAATGCGCGGATCACTCGCTATGCCACGATAGCGCGCGGCACGACGCGCGACTTGGCGGCATTCGCCGTGGGTGACCCTAAGTTCTCGAACGCAGTTCTGACGATCATCACCGCCGATGTTCCGGAATCCACTGCGAAAGGCCTGGAAATCGCCTGCGATTCACTACGAAAACTCGTTGCCGAGACCCCCGACGACATTGAGTCTTTACGAGATCTCGCAAGCTTGAGCCAACTGCTCGGGATCGTTCAAGGAAATCTCGGCCGACGGGACGACGCCCTGCGAACGCTGGATCAGGCGTCTCAGTGCTGGGCGGATGTTCGTCGATTTCAACCGAACGACTTAGAAGCTCAAGGGGGCGAAGCAGTCAAACTGATGACGATCGCAAGACTGCATGTCCTGCCGGTGACCACCGACGCCAAGCTATTTAACAACGCTCAGATCTTGGAAAACATGAAAAAAGCGACGCCGCTGTTGGAAAAAGCCATCGGGGCTTTTCGTGAATTAATCATCAAGGATCCGCAAAATCCTTCTTTTCAAGTTCTACTAGCAGACGCTTTACAACTATCGGCCCAAGCGAAATTTTTTCAACTTGAAGATACTCGGCCTCTTTTCGAAGAGGCCCTCGCAATCAGCGATAAAATTTTGATCGGCGATCCGCACAACTTGGAATATCGCCGGATGAACGAGCGCATGCATTTCACCGTCGGCATTTTCACTTCTCAACTTGCCGATCAAATCGCGAGGAAAGAGCCGGCGGATCGAACAGATCCGATTTCACAAGCTCTCCCTTTAGATAAGCCATCGCGATCGAACGAAGCACTCGCACTTTGCGAACAAGCGCACGCCCAACTTCACCCTCTCATCCCCAAACGATTCGAACTTTCGGGCTTTACGAGAGCTTATCAGTCGCATCTCAGTATTTGGGGAGAGATCCTCGAGTTGCAGGTAAGAGAGTACGCATCGTCGCAACAAATCGTGAAAGTGCGAGAGCTATTGGAACGTGCGCTGTCCGTTTGGGAAGAATGGGCGGCGGTGGATTTCTTGACACCGGAAGCGCAGCGCCGACTCCATTGGATCAGAGCGGTATTCGCCGAGTCGGCCTACAAGAGCACGCTTCTATTAGATTTATCGAAAGCAGAGAACCAAAACGAGGCGAGAAGACTTCTCGGGGCGTCGTTGAATGCTCTAAGCAGGCTTCCGGCCGACTTGCCTTTGGCGCCGGAAATCGATCAGCTCACGGCCGATATCCGCACCCTTCTGGCGACACTTCCGTCGCCGAAAGACGAAAGCCGAAAGAAGGGCAGAAACTTTTTGCAATACATACAACCCTAATCACTCGTCGCTTACCGCAACGAATGAGCAACCGGATGTTATTCCATCAGGTTCGCCAACTTCACCCTTGCTCGGCTCCAGCGCCGTCGGACGGTGTCGTCGCTGATTCCCAATAGCGCAGCCACTTCGATCGCCGGCAGTTCGAGCAGGATCAACGATTCCACGATCTCGCGCTCCTCCGTCGGCAATCGGTCCAGCAGTTCCAACACCTCCCAAATCGGAAACCCCGTCGGATCCGGCGGAGCGGGAGGATCGAGTAGGGCCGCACTATCGGAAGCACCGGCCGGGCTAAAAGGCCCTACCGACGGACGGCGTCTGAGAACCCGAACGGCGTCTAAGAGAACGCGTTTCGTTTGCAGTGCGACCAAGCCCATCAGTTGCCGAACCGTCGCCGGACGAAGCTCATCCAACGCTCGATTGATGCGCACGTAGGCATCGTGCAGCACATCGTTAGTTTCTTGCCCATTGCCGCGAACGATCGAGTATCGCTCCAAGTGTTTATGCGCAATCCTCAGCATCCGAGAATACGACTGATCGAGCAGTTCGCTCCTCGCCTCCGAATTGCCGCCGTTCGCGCGGTCGAGCAGCACTTGCAGTTGGATGGTGTCGACGTTTGGGTTTTCAGAGGGCATGACGGACTCCAAAGGGATGCTCGTTCCGCTCCGAGCAGTCTTATCACATGAGCGACGTGAGAAGAGAGGTTTTCCGCATAATGGTACTCACTCGAAACTCATCGTGAAGTTGTTCGTCGTTATCGATGGTCGACATAGCGAAGTTCGATCAGCTTCTTGAATTCGAGTAAATGCGACAGTTGTCGACGATCGAGCAACGGCTTAGCAATAGTGGTCGCAGCGACTCCATACGGCAATACGCTTTTTCTCGCTGCCGGCGCGACATGCTCGCGACGAGTCGAACGAACAGCGGCAATCGAGCTTTATCCCATGACTTCGGCCAGTTCCACCAAGCGGCTCTTTTCCTTCAGCGATTTCGAAGCGGCATAGAGGACGGCCGTGACTTCGAGGATCTCTTGGTGCGGCACCGGCTCCACGCGCGTACGCACCATGTGGCGAAAAATGTCGGCCATGCGGAAGATTTGGTAGTGGTGCCCGAGCCAGTAATGCTCGTTGATCGCCGGGCTCCACTCGTAGGTCCGCTTTGCGAATACCGCAGTGGCGAAGCTATAGGTCGACCCCTTGTCGGGCCGGCCGAACCAAATCTCGGCCGGCTTGCGATCTTCATACGTCATGAGTGCGTGAGCCGTGTTGCCGCTGGCAACCATATTCACGGCCTTCACGCCGGGGCCGCGCAGCGTCATTGCCAGCCAGACCGGATGATGGCCGTAAATATGCCAGACCGGGAGCGACCAAGCGCCGGCCGTGCAGGCAATCACGTATTCGAGCGCTCCGGATTCGCCGGAGTCGCGAATGCGGAGCGCTTCTTCGGTTCCCCATTGATGGCGATACAAGCTCGACGACATCAGCGGCGCTTTGTGCTTCCGAGCGAACTCGAGGATTTTCTTCGTCTGCGCGACGGTGCCGCCGATCGGCTTGTCGCAGAAGGTCGGCAAGCCGCGGGCCAGCGCCGGCGCAAGGAGATCGAAGTGATCAAAGCCTTCATCCGATGCGTCGCCGAGCCAGATCGCGTCGACTTCTTCCGCCATCTTCTCGAGCGACGGCGCTACCTGCACACCGGGAAACGCCTCGCAGAACATCGCGGCCGATTTCGGATCGGCGTCGTAGTAGTGCGTGATCTTCGTGTCGGGAAACGGTAGCCGCGCGAAGTTGAAGTTCGGATTGCGGAAGTATTTTTCGTAGAGGTCGATTTGACCTTGCGAGAGATGCCTCTTGATGAAGTCCATGTTGACGGTCGGATGGAAGCCCTGCGCGAAGTTGTATGTGTGGCCGTTTTTGAACTGCGGCTTGCCGCTCGACGCGGCCGAGATCACTCCGATCCGCAAGATCTTCTCGGGCTGAGTCGCTTCCTCGGCTGCTTCGACGGCGGACGTCATGCTCGCCACGGCGGCCGCACCGGCGGCGGCAAGCAAATCGCGACGGCTGGAAAGATGACGAGTCGGCATCGGCGTAAGCCTCTTAAGAACAAGGTTGGTTGTTGACCGCCAGACGACGAGCGAATTCGCAATCATCTCGATTCGCGATCCACTCGAATCCCTATCGCTTTACAAGCCGAGCCTCGGTCACTCCGGCGGGAACGGTGAGTTGGTGCTCGGTCTGCTTCGTGCTTACGACCGTGACGCCCTCCGCTGATGAGCCAACCGACCAGCCTTCCGGAACGGTGATCGACACCTGAGTTCCGGTATGGTTCTCCGGCAGATCGACCGTGAGGACCTTGTCGTCAATACGAAGTGAAACCGAGGCCGCAGCGGCGATTCCGTAGTTTTTATAAGTCACCGAGCCGTCGGCGCCCAGCGCGAGCACGAGGCCGGATTTACGGTCTTAAACGCTCGCGACCGTGCCGGTGAAGGTTGCGCCGGTGAAGACCGTCCCTTCCGCTTCGGCATTGCCGGTCGTGTCGGAGAGAAACCGTCGTCCGTGCCGAAGGGTCCACTCACCTTAAGTGCCTTTCCGCCGCCGAGGGTGGCGAAATTCGGAGCGGCTTCGCCGGCGTCGCGTGGGACGAGGGCGACGAAGTAGGCGCCGTCGCCGGGCATCTGTAGCCGCCGCCGAAGAGGTGTTCGGCAGGCTTCGCTATTCGCCCATGTCGCCGAATTTGAAACACGATCTCGGCGATTATGGCGAAACGGCTTGGCTTCACGGCGAATGCCCGGGCGTGTCGGTCGAGCTGCACTGGAACTTGGTCAACTGCGCCTCGCAACGCCGAGCCGTTTCCGTCCACTTCGATAACCTGCAGTTGGAACCATTCACCGTCGACCACTTGACTATGTGGAGGCCGACGAGCGCTTCGATCCTGCTGCTCGCGTGCGTACATGCCGCCGTCGGGCATCGCTTCGATCGGCTGCAACTGATTTGCGACATCGTGCAAACTTGTCGGGCCGTGGCCGGTCCCATCGACACACAATGGCTCCGCGAGGCGATGATCCGCACCGGTGACCAAACGGCCGTGCGAACCAGTCTCGCCTTGACCGAACGCTTATTCGAAGAACCAGCCTGTCGTGATCTGCGGGAGCATCTTGGAGCAAAACCGTTGGGGTTGGTGTGGAACGCCCTGCTCGGCGGCTCATTCGTCGTCCGATCGCAGACGTCGTTCAATAAATTCCGCCGTGGCTGGTGCGTGAATTGCTCAAGCGAGCCGCTTGAAACCGCGACCGACCCGGTACGGTTCGGCCGCTATTGCATCGCCAATACCGCTCGGACTAAGCGACCGGGCCATGCTGCCGCGTCGGCCATCAGCGGTTCTAACGGCGTCCCGTCGCTCCGACTACCCTTGGTAAACGAAACGCCTCTTGGCGGCCTTCCATGGTCCCGGGAGGGCGACGTTCGGCTAATTCGGCCGATACGTCGCCTTCCGTATCTCTCGGGTTTTCTAAACCTACTTTTCCAGCGGCGCCATTGTTCATGGTGCCGTTCCGCGAGCCGAGCGTTATGCTGAGCGCGCCGGCCGCGGCTCATGTGGCCGCGTGGATTAAAAACGCTTCTAGACGGCTTTCGGCAACATAGCCTCTGAGGCCAAGTGAAACGATCAGTTGCATGATCAAGTCGTTGCCGTGGCAATACTCCGCGTTGGCGACGCTGCGAAGAGATTGGCATCCCGGGTAACCGCGGCCTAAACTGATCACGCATCGGTCGTTCTCGCCGTACACCAAGGATCGTCGCATGGACTTGGCCGTCGTCTGTTTGGTCGTGTTGGTCGTCGTGTTAGTCGTCAGTTGCGTGTCGTCGCTCAACGTCGGCTTGGCGGCGTTGGCGGCGGCATGGATCATCGGGGCGTATGTCGCACCCTACTACGAATCGAAGATCGACGTTGCGACGGTCATCGCCGGTTTCCCGGTGAAGTTGTTTCTCGACCTGGCCGGGACGACGTTGCTGTTCGCCGCCGCACAGGTCAACGGCACTCTCGGTCTCCTGGTCGACGGCGGCGTGCAGCTTTGCGGCGGTCGCGCGCGATGGGTGCCTTTATTTTATTTCTTCCTAGCCGCTGTGTGGGCGGCGTTCGGGCCCGGAAACATTGCGGCGGCGGCCCTGTTAGCTCCTTCGGCCCTGGCGTTGTCGGCACGCTTGAAGATTCCGCCGTTGGTCATGATCATCGCAGTTGCGCATGGTGCGATCGCCGGCGGAGCTTCGTCACTGACGCCGATCGGGCTGATCATCGCGGATAACTTTCGCAAACATGGACTGCAAGAGGCATTCGTTTCGACGATCGCCATGAACGCCGTCGTCAACGCCGTCCTGGCGTTCGGCGGGATGTTGCTCTTCGGCGGACGATGGTGGTTCAAAACTTCGGCGGTCGCCGGGCCAGTCGATGCCGAGCCGGTCGAAGTCGCACCGCCGGCGCAGATAACTACGTCGCACGTCGTCACGCTGGCGGCGATTCTCGGGTTAATCGTCGCCGTGTTGGCGGTACGAAACTTGAATCTCGGCTTCGCGGCGATCAGCGCCGCAGTGCTCGTCTTCGTGACTCGCTCGGCCGATGAATCGGCGTCGATTCGCTCCATGCCTTGGAATGTCGTTCTGTTGGTTACCGGCGTGTCGACGTTCGTCGCGCTGTGCGAAAAAACCGGGGCCGTCGATCTCATCTCGCAGTCGATGAAATACGTTGCCGACGAGCGAACCGTCGTCGGTTGGTCGGCCTTCGTCACAGGCACGATCTCCATCTTCAGCAGCACGTCGGGTGTCGTTCTGCCGACGTTTCTCCCGGCCGTCGGCGACATCGTTCGCGAGGTCGGCGGAGGTAATCCCGGCTCGGTCGCCACGGCCATCGTCGTCGGCTCGAACGCAGTCGACGTCTCACCTCTGTCGACGATCGGAGCCCTCTGCATCGCCGCGGCGGCTAAGACAACCGATACCCGTCCGCTGTTCAACCGCATGCTGCTCTGGGGCTTCGCTATGGCCCCGCTTGCGGCGGTGGTTTGTCAACTGCTGTTGCGCTGAGTCAGTCGATTCGCGCCTCGGCATGAGGTTCCCTCACGCGAGCCACTCCTTCAGCACTTCGTCTTGGTGCTCGCCCAGCAGCGGCCATGTTCCGTCGAGTTTCGGCTTTACGCCGTCGAGCACCAGCGGCGTGCCGGGGGTCGTCAACTTCAACCCATCACGATCGGACAACGTGTGCCACATTTCGCGGGCCTGCAATTGCGGATCTTCCATGACTTCGGCGATGTTCTTGATCGGCGCAGCCGGAACCCCCGCCGCTTCCAGCTTCGTCAGCCATTCGGCGACCGTGCCGCGACCAAGTGCCGCCGTGATCGCACCTTCCATGTAAGGCTGATTCTCGGTGCGGAGCTTATTCGTCTTCAACTTCGGATCGGCAATGAGGTGCGGCACATCGAGCACCTCGCACAACGTGAGCCACAACGCGTCGTTCCCCGCCGCGATGACGAGCGGGCCGTCGCTTGCGCGAAAGGCCTGGAACGGTGTGATCGACGGATGCCGCGTTCCCAACGGACCCGGTATATCTCCGGTCACGCCGTAGCGGACAATGGCGTTTTCAAGCACCGCAACGGTGCAGTCGAGTAGGGCTAGGTCGAGATCCGCCCCCACCTCGGTCCGACCGCGTCGAACCAGAGCCGCCGTGATCGCAAAGGCCGAATACATGCCGGCCAAAATATCACTGATGGAACTGCCGACCCGTGCCGGCCGATCGGCTTCGTGGCCGGTGATGCTCATCAACCCGCCGAGGGCTTGAACGATCACATCGTACGCCGGTCGCCTTCGATAAGGCCCCGTTCGCCCGAAGCCCGATACCGAGGTATAAATTAACCGCGGATTGATTTCGCGTAGCTTGTCGCTTCCCAAGCCGAATGCTTCCATCGTGCCGGGGCGATAGTTCTCGACGACGACGTCGGCCCGTCGAACGAGATTCACGAACGTCGTGCGATCGGTTTCGTGTTTCAAGTCGAGCGTGATGCTGCGCTTTCCGCGATTAATTCCGGCGAAGTACGCGCTCTCGCCCGAGGGCAAGAAGGGCCCATAGTGCCGAGCATCATCACCGATACCGGGCCGTTCGATCTTGACGACGTCGGCTCCCAGGTCGGCGAGCAACATCGTGCAAAACGGACCGGCGAGAACCCGTGTCAGATCGAGCACTTTCACCCCGGCAAGCGGCAAGTCGGGTACGACCATGGATCGATTGTCCTTCCCCTTATTCCCCAGCGATAGCGACGACATAGCATAGGCCGGAGTGGATCGGAGGCCAACTCGGATAGGTCTTCGCGAAAGGGCTGCAGCATAAACCGCTTCACGGCTGTGGGTTCCAACGCATCACGCTGACAGCAGCTGAGGCCGCCGACCGTAACGCCGTGCGCCGCATCGTCGCCCTAAAAATATCCGCGTGATCGCGGCATAGAGCGGATTTATATCAGGTGTATCGGTATCCGCAGTGTTTGAAGTAGTTCCGGCATTCGGTTTCGGTGAAGCGATCGAGGATGGTGCCGCAGAGCTTCCAGAGCTTGTCGACGGTTCGTTCGGCTCCGTCGCGGAGCAGCTTCTTGAACTTGGAGA
>JAIOPP010000132.1 GCA_021413845.1 Planctomycetia bacterium
GACGGCGCTGCGCGGCAACAAAGTGAAGGGCATTCCGGCGCACTTCGGGATCCCCGTCGCAGCCCGCTACACCGATCCGCCCGGATATCTCGGCGCGGCCTACGAGCCCTTCAACGTCAAAGGGGATCCCCGCGCGCCCGAACTGCAATTCAGCAAGTTGAGCGTCGCGACGAATCGATTCGAGGATCGACGTTCCCTACTCGCGCAATTGGACAATCTCGACAAGCTCGCCGAACTCTGTGCCGGCCCCTACGAAGCGCATGACAAGTTCGGCGAAGAAGCGATCGCGCTCCTGACCAGCGGTGCGATCGCGCGAGCGATGAACCTCGAAGGGGAAAGGACCGAGTTGCGTGAACGCTATGGTCAGAACATCTACGGCCAGCGAGTGTTGATGGCGCGCCGTTTGATCGAAGCCGGGGCGCGGTTCGTAACCGTCAATCACGCGGTCCAAGGGGGATTGTTCGGCGACGGAACCACCGACGGGACGTGGGACAATCATCAACTCCTTTTCGATTCGATGATGTCATTCGGACCGACGCCGTCGCAGATACCTAGCGGCTACAAGTGGCATTCCTATCGCGGTCCGGGCAACCTACCGCAACTGGACATGTCGCTCTCGACCCTGCTCGACGACTTAGACGAGCGCGGCCTGCTCGACACCACTCTCGTCGTGGTCATGGGGGAATTCGGTCGTACGCCGCGCATCAACAAAGATGGCGGCCGCGATCACTATCCGAACGCCGGATGTGTCCTCATGGCCGGCGCCGGGATTCGGCGTGGTGTGGTGATCGGCGCGACGGATCGGAACGGAGCCGTCCCGGCAACGCGACCTTACACACCGGGCGACGTTGCGGCGTCGATCTATCACGCGCTGGGGATCGATCCCCATGCAACATACTTCCCGCGACTCCCGCGACCTACTCCGATCGCAGACGGCCGAATCATCGACGGCTTATTCGCCTAAGCGGGTTAACCAGTTACTTCGGATCGCTTCACATGCCCGAATCACACGACCCTCGCACCGCTCCGTTCACGACGCTCTCGCGGCGTGCGGCGCTGCGCATCGGCGGTGCCGGCGGGATTTCGTTGGCGGCCTTCGGCTCCGCATCCCGTCCCAGCTCGGGTTGGGCGGCACCGTCGAACTCGCCGCTTCCCGAATCCGCCGCTTCGTTCGGCCGCGCGAAGTCGGTGATCTTGTTCTTCCTGCTCGGCGGCCCGTCGCAGCACGATACCTGGGATCCTAAGCCCGACGCTCCGTCGGAAGTGCGCGGCGAGTTCAAGCCGATCTCCTCGGCACTGTCCGGCCTCTCAGTCGGCGAGCTCATGCCGCGGACGGCGAAGCTGACCGATCGGCTCGCCGTGATTCGCTCGATGATCACCGGCGACAACAGCCACTCGTCGAGCGGTTATCAGATGCTCACCGGCGTGCCTCATATACCGCTCGGCGTCGAGAACGCGACGAAGAAAGCGCCGAATATCGCGCCGTGCGCCGCCGCGATCGTCAAGTCGCTCCGTGCCGCCGGAGACAAGCTCCCCGCGTCGATCGTACTCCCCGAGCATGTTTGGAACGACGGCAATATCTCCTGGCCGGGCCAAGACGCCGGCTTCCTCGGCTTGAAGCACGATCCGTGGCTCATTCCTTGCGATCCTTCGGAAGCTTCGTTTCAGGTGCCGGCTTTGAGCTTGCCCGGAGAACTGACGCAACCGCGATTCAACGGACGTCGTGAGCTGCTCGCTGGGCTCAACCGTCGCTTGGATCGCTGGAGCGAGTCGGCCGGGAGCGCTCCTTACGATCTCTACGCGCGGCAAGCCGTCGACATGCTCACGTCGTCGGAGTCGCGCGGCGCGTTCGACATCAAAGCCGAGACGGAAGCGACGCGCGATCGCTACGGCCGGACGCGCTTCGGCCAGAGCACGCTCCTGGCGAGGCGCCTCGTCGAAGCCGGCGTCTCGCTCGTGCAGGTCAATTGGACGCGCGTGAAGGCCTTGCAGAGCAGCGGCTGGGACACGCACGCCAACCATCATAAGCAAGCCCGCGACGTGCTTATGCCGATGATGGATCAGACCTACTCGGCGCTGCTGGAAGATCTCGAAGCGCGCGGCTTGCTCGACGAGACGCTCGTCGTCTGGACCGGCGAGTTCGGACGCTCACCGCGCGTCAACGGTGCCGGCGGTCGCGATCATTGGGGACGTTGCTTCTCGATCGCCCTGGCGGGAGCCGGCATTCGCCGCGGCACGGTCTTCGGCGCGTCCAACGCTCACGGCGGCGAGCCGGCCCGCGATGCCGTCACGCCGGCCGACCTTTGGGCCACGATCTATCACTGCCTCGGCTATCATCCCGACTCGCTGATGCACGATCCCCGGGGTCGTCCGTTGCCGATCAGTCGCGGCTCCGTCATCCGCGACGTGTTGATCTAAGAAACCCCTACCGACATGTCGAGTCGGTCGTCGGTTGAAACGCGCGTCGCTATCGTTTCATCGCTTCCGACAAGACCTGTTCGAAACGACGTTCCGGTCCGTTCACGAATTTCACGAACAGTTCATACTGCAATTTATTGATTACGGGTCGCCGATCGTAACGCATCCAGAACACCGTCCACCGGTCGATCCGAACGTAGGTTCTCTGGTCGGTGCAGACGACGTCGTGTGCCGGGTCGTGAGCGTCGACCTCTCACTGACTCCGCCGGCACTGTCGTGCATGCGGCGACCTTGCCGCCGTTGCCTTCGTTTCTGTATGTAGCGGTTGCGGTGGTCGATGAGTGTTAATGGATTTCCCTTAGGAATGCTTGCTGCGCACTCTCATTCGCTAGCCGATCAGCCATGCGAATTCGCACGATCACCGTAGCTCTCTTCGTCGCCGAAGCCTGCTCCGCACCGATCCCGAGGACACAAAGTGCAACAGCGGCGAACGTGACTCGTTAGGTCATAACGAACTCCTTCCCATGATGAATTGCGGCGAGGCGAAGACGTTAGGCGGCCTACTTCACCTTCCTAAGCCGATAGACGTAGAAGCTGATCACCCCGAAGCCCTGATTAAGGGCGACGGCGTCCAGTTCATAGACGATCGTTTTGTCGAGGTCGTCGAGCTTCGGCGTCTCGGGATACAGGCGGACATGAAACCTTGTCCCTTCGATATGCCATGAGCTGACGTCTTCCATCGCCTTGACGGGATGATAGGCGATCCGCCACGTAAGACGTTGCGGCGTCTTCCAGTTGTCTTTCATCTGCGCCAAGATCGTCTCGGCCGGATCTTTGACGGGCGGGGCGTATGGCTCGTCGGCGAAAGATGGAGAAGCGAACAGGAAGAGAAAGCAGAAAGATGCGAGGATGCGGTTCATGATCTGACCCGTAGTGTTTGGCATGGCGAAGCACGGAGGCTTCGACGCCGGACCACCCTGCAAAGTTCCAACGTATCGGTGTTGTGGACAAATATAGACGGAAAGTGCTACGGTTCGGGCATGTCTGATTTCACCTATTGCTGATGCTGACGAAACGCAGCCCGTCGGCCGTCCCCTGAAATTCGCATCCGTCGAAGAATTCGAAGCGAAGATCGCCGCGTATTTCAAAGAGATGGATCGCGAGGAAGACACGCGCGAATACGTCCACGGGAAGATCCTCGCAGAGTGTGTCCGCATTCTGAAGCCTACCGGCTCGATCTTCTGTCGGCTCTTTCTCCGATAAGGGCATGCTGATCCCAGTCGATATTCGGTTTTTCCCGATCCTTGAGTTATTAAGCCTGATCCCGCGGAAGCGCATCCCCTGAGCATGACAGCACGGCCTGCACGCGAAAACAAGTTCTCCGGACGGTACGAGACGATTCTTTGGTTCACGAAGTCGAATGAATACGTCTTCGATCTCGATGCAACCCGAGTTCCGCAGAAGTGACAAAACAAGAAGCATTTCCGAGGCAACAAGAAGGGCGAGCTTTCCTGCAATCCTGACGGGAAGAACCTCGGCGACATCTGGCTCTTTCAGAACGTGAAGCACAACCACGACGAGCAGACGATCCACCCGTGCCGATTTCCCGAAGACATGATCGCCCGCATAGTACTGGCGACGACGTCGAAGAGCGGCGTGGTCTTCGATCCGTACATGGGTACGTGAACCGTCGCCATCGTGGCGCGTGACCACGGACGCCACTTCATGGGCGCCGAGCTGGATGCGAAGTACCACGGCGTCGCGATGCGACGGCTTTCCGGAGAACCGGACGAGAACAACTGCTTCCCGAACCTCAAGACGCTCCGGAACTATGTCGAGAGAACGGGACAGTCGCCGAGCAAGTTCCGGTTCGACGTGCAAGTAGGCAGCAAGGCTACCGACCGCACGCATTCGAAGCGTTCGACCGAAGAGGATTTGTTGACGGAATTCGAAGTACGTTTGGGCTACGAGGAAGAAGCGTTCGCCGCCGATCTCCGGGGAACGGAACATCCGGTCGGCCACGGAATGAACGGCAAGAAGCAAAAGCCCGAGCCGCCGTTCGATTAGTCACGTTCATGATCGCGGAATGCGATTCCGACCGCTTCGGCATACGGCTTGCGTATATTAGCCGTCGCGAGCTTCCTTGAAGGCAAAGACTCGAAGAAACGAGACTTACTCCGCGCGCTCGGCTTTCGAAGTGTGCGGAAACGTCACTTGTCGGTGCAAAGCCGCTCGCCTTCGATCCGCTCGACCGCAAATTTCGCAGCAAACGTTTATCCGCTCAATTTTTGCACTTCGAATCCACCGACCACAAGAGAACACCATGATACACGAGGTTTCCGGCGACATTCTACTCACGAAGGCACAAGCCATCGCCCACGGCGTCGCTCCGAACGACCACTTCGACCATGGACTCGCTGCCGCCTTGCACGAAAAGTGGCCGACGATGGTGAAGGATTTTCGACACTACGCACATCAGACTCATCCTAAGCCCGGTGAAATCTGGACCTGGGGCGGTTTCGGTGTTCGAGTCTTCAACTTGCTGACTCAAGAAGGCGACCACGATCATGGGGCGAAGCCAGGCAAGGCCAAGGCTTCCAACGTCAACCATTGCCTTAAGCGACTACGGCATGAGTTAGAGAAGGAACAGATCAAGAGCGTCGCTCTGCCGAAGTTGGCGACCGGTGTCGGCGGATTGAATTGGAACGAGGTGCTACCGTTGATCCGCACGCATTTGGGTGAGCTCAATATCCCTGTCTACGTCTATACGGAGTACCAAAAGGGTACTCAGGCCAACGAACCGGGAGTGTGAAAGTCTCATTGGTTTCGGTATTAGCTCGGCGGCAGCTCCGTCTTCCTATCTGAACGCTTGCGGTCATTCGATGTTTGCTCCAGAGAATACCGGCGATGAGAAGCCACGTCCGTCGTTTGAAGTGCGTAGCTTCGGCCTTAGCCACCGCGGGCGAAAACGTGACCGCAACGAAGATTGTTTCTCCATTGCGGAGCTTGTGAGAACGCTGCAGGTTCAGCACACGAATATTCCGCAAGCCAAGACGAGCCTGAGCTCTCATCGGGCTTATGTTTTTCTGGTTGCCGACGGAGTCGGCGGTAGTCTGGCCGGAGAAGTCGCCAGCGGCCTCGGCGTGAAGGCGATCGAGGATTTCTTGCTGAACACGCTCAAGCGCTTCTCGAACCTCCAAAACAGTGAGGAGCAAGACGCACTACGTGGGTTTCAAGATGCACTTCGTCAGGCCGACTCACGCATTTTCGAGGAAACGGTCGGCCATCCGGAATGGCAGGGCATGGGCACGACGATGACGATGGCCTTCGCAGTCGATTGGCAGCTGTTCGTGGCTCATGCCGGCGATAGCCGCTGCTATCTGTATTCCGGCGGAAAGCTGCAGCGGTTGACTCAGGATCACACTATGAGCGCCGAGATGGCTCGGCTGGGAATGATCCCGGCGGAAAGTGTCGCCGGCCATCCCTGGCGAAATGTAGTCACCAATATCCTCGGTGGCAAAGAACGGGGTGTTAAAGTCGAATTGCACCACCTCGAACTACATCCCGACGACGTACTGCTACTTTGCTCCGACGGACTTACTGAGATGGTTCCGGAAGCACGGATCGCCGCCGTTCTTCAGCTTGAGAACGATCCTAAGCGAGCCTGTAAAAGTTTGATCGCGGAAGCGAATCGATCGGGTGGATACGACAATATCACTGCCCTCGTCGCTCGCATTCATTCGAGGTCGATCTGAGCGGCCTTGCATCTCTTCGGACCAAGCGGCGATGAAGATGAACGAGATAGGTGACTCCTAAATTACGGACCCGATCCCTTCGCGTTTGCGCTGAAACACGCAATCGACGATTCGTAAACGGATCGAGTCGCTTCATTCACTGCCGACGATCGGTTCTTGTCCGATTTGATCTGCAGAGCGGCGACGGCGACGAACATGCCGATCACCGTGAACAATATGACCAGCAGACCGACGCCGTAAATCGTTTGACTGGCCTCGTCGATGCGAATCGTTTTTCCTCGCCATTTTGAAAGCCGGGTTGCAACAACGCCGCAGATCCAACTCCAATGCAGCATGACGTGGATCAGAATTCCGAGCGACAGCGCTGCGAGGATGTTGAACTGCAATCCGACCCAAGCGTCGTAGCCATGCCCCCACAGGGTCCACCGCTCGGCTTGCGTTCCCGGCGGAAACACGAAGCGCACCACCACGGTTGCAACGACCAAAAGAGAGAAAACGCCCAAAAGGAGCGTGTCTAGTAAGAAGTTGAGAATCGTCCGCGACATGGATTCGGACCTCGAAAGGTGGGACTGACCCCGTCGTCCGCCTGGACATGCATTGCTCTGACGGCGCGTCGCGACCGTAGTCGATTCTAACGGCTTTTCCATGCGAGACTGGGTCGTTCTCGCACACTTGTACCGGCCTAAATGTGCGAACTTGTCAAAACATCCGGTCGCGATCGTTTCACTCCAGCGCTAATTCAATCACGACGAAGACAAATTCAGCGGCGATCCTCATCATCGGAAGAGCGGGATCGACCTGCCGATTCCGCCGGCTTTTGGTTCGCAGGGAGGTTATCGATGTCTACGACTTCGATTCGATACTTTCGAGCGTCGTTCACACTTTTCGCGGTACTTTTTACCGTTGCGGCAAACGCCGCTTCGCCGTTCGACGAGCTCCGCACCGATCCGTTCGCTCAAGATATGTCTTTGGCGACCACTAATGCCGGCCGACCGGTCGACTTCACGACCCTGGAAGACAAACCGATTTCGCTCTCCGAGGGCGCTCGATTGATCGATGCTTCGCTCGTCGCCGACAACGGTCGATTACTGGGTCTGTTCGCCCATAGCGATTATGCTTTCGGCGACTTTATCTCTCCCGCGAGCAATCCGCTCTTCTTCGAAGATCCGCGGACGCTCACCGAGGTTCGGTTTCTTTTCGTCAATCAATGGATTCCTTCGAACAATCCGGTGCTACAAGGAGGAAGCGCGCAGGTCGTTGCCGCACAGATTCGCGTCGCGCTGACCCAGCGACTCTCGATTATCGCGAACAAAGATGGATACATTTGGCTCAATCCCGTCAATCCGGCCGTGCCGTCCTCGCAAGGGTTTGCGGATGTCGCTGCCGGTTTGAAATACAATTTGTTTCGTAATCCCGACACCGAAACGATCGTGAGCATCGGCGGAACGTTTGAATTGGATGTCGGTGCCCATCGCGTGTTCCAAGGTCGCGGCGACGGCGAGTTCCATCTTTTCTCCAGTGCAGGGCAGGCTCTATTCGGCGGCATCGCGCATTGGGTCAGCGGCTCGGGCCTTCGCTTGCCGACGGATACCCAAGCTCGATCTTCGATGTGGTATTGGTCCAACCAATGGGATGTGAAGGTCACCGAGCGAATTTACCTCTTAAGCGGTGTGAACTGGTTTCATTGGTTCGATGCAGGCAACACGTTGCCGGTGAATTTCGAAGGACAAGACTTGATGAACCTCGGTGCCTCGGGCGTGGGTGGCAACGACGTCGTCACCGGCTCGCTTGGGATGCGATATCGTTTCGGACGGATGAACGAAACCGGTGTTTGCTGGGAGTACCCGCTTACCGAGCGTCGCGACTTGCTGCAATCTCGGCTCTATGTCGACCTATGTCTTCGCTTCTAAGACGCTTCGCTATTCCCGTAACGCGGCAGAGTCGCACTGGGTGGGCAGCGACTCTGCCGCGGGTTTACACAGCGGACATGTCGGAGTCGCCGGCTCCGTCAATGTCTGGAACGGCAACGTCAGAGCATAAGCTCCGCGGGCCAGCGACAAACCGCCCGTGACGACGATGCACCAAGCGGCGAGTTCGAACATGCGACGGCGATTCGCTAAGCCGACCAACGATGCTCCGAGCCCGAGCCCGATCATGAGCGGTAGCGTACCAGCACCAAAGCAGATCATCGTAAGTGCGCCATCGGCAAGGTTGCCGCTGCTCACGGCCAACGCCAACATCGCGTAGACAAGTCCGCAAGGAAGGAAACCGGTCATCACGCCGCCGAGCAACGGCCCGCCTATACCCGACCTGCGTAAAAGCGATCCCAACAGACTCGGTTGTAAGCAGATCGGTAATTTAAAACCCGGCGGACGATCCGCGTTCGCCGATGCGAGAACGAGTGGCTGCGAATTCGCGATGGTACGTGATCGGCGGAAGCGTTGCTTAAGGGTTTCCCAAAGGCTTGTAGCTCGAAACCCTTGCGAGACGAGCAGCAGCCCGGCCGCAATCGCCAACACGGCTTGGACGTTGAACAAGCTCGTCGAGAGGACGAGCTTTCGCCCACCGAAACCTGCTGCAGCACCCAGTGTCGTGTAGGTAAAGATGCGCCCAACACCGTACATCGACTGGCGCAGAAGATTCTCGCGCCAAGTCGTTGCGCCGGTACCGAGAGCCACGGCAAAGCCGCCGCACATGCCGACGCAGTGCGATGAGCCGAGCAGACCACCGATGAGCACGAGCGAGAGATCGGTCATACGGCGATTCGCTCCTGAGGCGAGCGGATGATTGAACCGAGCGATCCGGTCGTGACACCGGTCGCTTGAGGTGCGAGTCGCAGCGAATTGGCGACGACAGTCAACCCGCTGATAGCCATCGCTGCGGCCGCCCACACAGGATTCAACCAACCTGTTGCGGCGAGGCCGACGCCGAACGCGTTGTAGAAGAATGACCAAAAGAGATTCTGTCGCACGATCCGCACCGTTTGACGCGACAAGCGAATCGCCCAAGGGATTCGAGAGAGATCATTCCCGAGCAGGCAGATGTCGGCCGACTGACGGGAGACGTCGGCACCGCAACCGAGAGCGATCCCGACGTCGGCGGCCGAGAGCGCCGGCGCGTCGTTGATGCCATCGCCGATCATCACCGTCGGGCCGAACGCCAGTCGTAGCTCATGCACGGCATCGAGCTTATCCGCCGGAAGCAACTCGGCCTTTACGTCGACGTCGAGGAGCCTACTCAGCGCCCGCCCGCGCTCGGCGTGGTCGCCGCTGAGAACCGTGATGAGGCATCCCAACATCCGACTTTCGGCAATCGCTTCTCGCGCATTCGAGCGAAGCTCCTCGCGCAAGCCGAAAACTCCGCACACGGTCAGGTGTCGGGCGACGCACACGAGCGACAATCCCTCATCACTCATTACGCGGATCGCTTCATGGATGCTCGGGCTCGGCGCGAATCCGTGTTCTTGCATCATTCGTAGACTGCCGAGATAGAGCATATCGTCGACGTTTCGGAACGATGCTACGAGTCCGCGTCCCGGCAGAGTCTGCGTTTCACAAGCCGCGCCGGTCTTGGAGCCATGTGCCAGGCAATATCGCCGCACGGCCTGCGAGAACTCATGGTTGGAAGTGGCCACGGCGGATGCGATGCGAGCGAGCAGCTCGTCGCCATCTGTCCCTTCACGTATCACGAATCGATCGACGGTCGGGCAGCCGTCGGTCAGAGTGCCTGTCTTGTCGAAGGCGAGCACGCGGGTCTCGGCCAGCCGCTCGAGCGCCTCGCCGTGGCGAAAGAGGACTTGCGCTTGCGCGGCGGTTCCCATCGCCGCCCATACGGCCATCGGCGTGGCCAAGCCTAAGGCGCAGGGGCACGCGATCAATACGACGGCCAAAGCTGCCAGGAGTCCTTGATCGAGCCCGGAGTAGACCGTGTGGTAAGCGAACGTCCCGATCGCCACGACGACGACGACGGGAAGAAACGCCGCCGCGATTCGGTCCGCTAATCGCTGATAGCGGCCTTTATGCATTCGAGCCGTGCGGATGCATTCGAGTAAGCGTTCGAGCGTCCCTCCGCGCGGCTCCGCGGTGGCTTCGATCGTGAGCCCGCCGTCGAGATTGAGGGTGCCGCCGATCACGGGATCTCCCGTTTCGACCACTTGAGGCCGACTCTCGCCGGTGAGAAGCTGCGTGTCGATCGAGGCCAAGCCGGAGACGATGCGTCCGTCGGTCGGAATACGTTCTCCGGCCCGAACGAACAGCCGGTCGCCGATCGACACGGTATCGAGCGGGACGTCGATCAGTTCGCCGGCTTCCCGCCGATGAACGATCGCGGGAAGAAGCTTCTCCAGGCTATCGAGCGCCGTCGTGGCTTCTTGTTTGCCGCGCGCTTCCAGCCAGCGTCCGATGGTTACCAAGACGAGGACGGCGCAACCGACTTCATAGTAAACCGGACCTTCCGACCGCACCGTCGAAACGATGGAGTAGGCGAAAGCGGCGACGGTGCCGACGATCAGCAGCAGATCGGTCGACGGTGCGCCGCGACGAAGCGACTTCCAGGCCTCTTCCGCAACGGGGAGGCCGAGCAAATACAGAACCGGCAGCGAAAACAGCATGCAGAGGTATCGAGAAACGGCCCATAGCGAGACGGCCGACGGCACGCCGGTCTTCTCCGGGTCGTAGACGTCTTGCGTCCAAAGGAGCATGGTAAAGACCATGACGTTGAGCGACAGAAAAATGCACAGCGCCAGCCGAAAGAATGCGCCCGTGCCGTCTCGCTCACCGGTCTTGTCGAGAGCCATGTCGGCGGCGAAGCGGCAGCCGAAGCAGCAATACTTGGGCTCGGCGATCTTGCTCGTCGGATCGCCGATATCCTCCGCTAGCCGGCCCGGCACCGGTAAGCCGCAATGATCGCAATACACCGATGGCGTCATCGTATGGGTCTCGGCACCCGGAAGCGTGCCGACTCGCAGGGTTCGACTAATTCGTCGCGGTGCTGGACGTTGGTGGAATGACGAGCTCTTTTTGCAGAGTCGGAAAAAGATACGTGACGGTGTAGTACACCGCGAAGACCCAGAAGCCGATCCACACCGCGCGAACGTACCACGGAATGCGATTCGTCACGTAGGCGTGATGGCGGTGTTCGGCTTGCGGCGAATGAGGATCGGAAGTCGACATGAGAGCTTGCTTTGTTGCGAGGAGAGAATCGTCTAGCGTTCCAAGGTGTCGAGTCGTCGCTCGTTTTCCAACATCTCGAACTTCGGGCATTCGATATCGCGGAACATGCCGTTGCGCGCCGCCCAACCGAAAAGCAATACGAACCCGAAGCTCGCGAGCAGATAATTTACGATCGGCGTGACCGCGAAGGCGCCTGCCGGATCACCCTGAAAGACGCGCACGAGTTCGTAGAACTTCGTCCCGAAGCCGTACATCGCCGGCCCGATGAAGAAGATGATCGTGAGGATCGCCCACGCCCGATTCCGCTTCGGCGGCTGCGGACGTTCCTCAGGGTTTGCGGCTCGTAACATGCGCATAGTCCTTGTGGTGGCATCGTGAAAGGGGGGTGGGAATTAGTTTCCGTGTGGTTCCGGATTCAAATCGTCGACCGGCACGTAGTCTTCGTAATAGGGATAGCTTTCGAGCCACGAGCCGAGCCATTGCACGTACATTATCACCGCGATTCCTCGACGATTCGGCTTGCCGGCTTCGCCTTCGAAGAACCATGTGTAGCGCGGCATCGGCGACTTGGGCGAAAGCAACGGCGGATCGAAGAAGTGCACGGCGTGCCAATCGCTCGTCCGGCGCCCACCTTCGCGCGACAAGTCGGGCCCGACGCGTCGCGTACCGAACAGGACCGGGCGTTGCAACTCATTCTGGTATTCCTCCGATTTTGCGACCGGGCCGTAGCGTAAGGACTCGTTCGAGACGGGCCGCACGAATTGGCTATGACAGTGCCAACAACCTTCACCGACGTAGATGTTGCGACCTTCCTTCAGCAGTGCGGCGATCGCGTCGCGTCGCGCGTCGTCGGTCCACTTGGCTTGCTTGAGGTCGCCGACGTGCTTGCGGAAACTCTCAGGGAAGCGGCGTTCGAGATCCTCGAACTGATAAACCGTATTGGCATTCACGACCTCGCGCGCCGATTGCTCGGGGATGTCGCGATACATAAGCATCGGAACCGCGGCGTTGGCGACGAACGCCAGGACGAAGAAGCCGATACCGCCGATGAATAGTACGCCTGCTTTACTTTCGAACATGGTGACCTACCGCTGTTGCCTTGAGCTTCGAAACGCTAAATCGCCGTCGGAACCGACGCTTCGACCGCCGCCGCGCTCGGACCGGTGAGCGTGCGGAAGATGTTGTAGATGAAGACCAGAATCCCTCCGAACATTGAAAGCCCGGCGAACACACGGACGATCCAGAACGGCTCGGAGACTTGCGTAGAATGATCCCAATACTGCATGCCGGCCCACGACCAACCTTGAAATAGCCCGGCCAGAGTCAGATCGGTGAACATGACGACGATGCCGACGACCGACAACCAGTAGTGCCACTCGCAAAGCTTTCGGCTGTACCACGGCTTGCCGGAGAGACGCGGAATCAGATACGTCATGATGCCCATGAGCCATTGGCTGAATACGCCGAACATTACCAAGTGGGCGTGGCCGACGACCCAATCGGTGAAGTGAATCAATGCTTGAAACGTCAGCGTGACTTGCAGCGCGCATTGAAAGCAGGTGACGAAGTACAGAATCATGCCCGTATAAAACCAGCGCAGCGGTATGTTCGTCGTGAGTTCTCGGCCCGAGCCGTAGAGCGTGCCGAAGAAGTTGACGATCACCGTAGCGACGACGAACTCGACGGCGATCGTGGAGATGACCGCGCCGTATTGCAGGAACATCGGGATCGGCGTGTAAAGGAAGTGGTGAATACCTTGCAGCGGGTAGAAGAAGGCCAAGCCCCAGAATCCGACGAGCGACAGACCGTGACTCCAGATCGGCTTCTTTAAGAGGATCGGCACGAAGTAGTACATCAGCCCCCAGCCGAACGGCGTGACGAACAGCCCGACGAGATCATGGATAAAGAGTCCGGCGATCGCTCCGGCGTTCGTGCCGCAAACGACATATTGCGGAATGAAGTTTCCCATAGCGTAGGTGAGAAACGTCCAGACGAAGGCCGCCATGAAGTACCACAGCGAGACGTACATGGGACCGCGCGAGCTCATGATCGGCGCCATGAAGTTGATTGCCACGAGCAACAATCCGAGTTGTGCGACGGGATCGATCCAGACGGGAGTTTCGCCCCATTCCACGGCCTGAGCATGGCCGAGCAAGATCCCTCCGGCGGTCGCCAGAACGACGATTTGCCACGCGGTGAAGATCAAGTACGACAGCCCCTTGTTCAGCACGGGGCGCATCGTCAGCCGTGGAATCGCCCAATGCAAAGTTCCGAGAAAGGCGTTGGCCAAGAAGCCGTAGGCGATCGCGTTGGTATGCACCATGCGCCAACGCCCCGGCGAGAGATGCTCGATCCCTTGCAGTTCGTTCCAGCGCACGAGCTGTAGCGCCATCAACAGGCCTCCCAACATGGAAATCACCATGTAGGTGAGCGCTGCGAAGTAGTACCACAGCACGATCCGCCGATCGACGAGGCGATCGATGTCGACCAGCGGCTCCGAAGCTTGAGAAGTTTCGACGACCGACGCATTCATTCCTTCACCGATTCCACGTGATAAGGGACATACAAGCCCCAGGGATAAACAAGCACCATGGTCCAGCCGAACACGAGATGCGTTCCGGCGGCGACCCATGGCGGAATCATGTCGACGATCCAACGTCCGCCGAACAGCAGCGGCTGCAACCAAGACAAGATGCAGTAAAAGTTCACGATCCACACGGCGAGCGACAACAACGTCACGACCAAGAGGCGTTTTCCGAGGGTGGTGCCCATCGTGTAGCGAGTCAGGAACAAGTGAAACAGCATTCCGAGCACCATTCCGGTGGCGAGATAGAGGCAGCAGCCGATCACGAGCGTCAAACCACCGTCGATATGCTGGGCTCGTTCGCCGAGAGGAAACGTCAGATAAACTTGAATCAACCTCAGAGGATGTTGTTCGTGGCCGCCCGAGGATGAGACGAGTAACGAGCCGAGGATATTGAAGAGCAGGCTCGTGCAGGCGCCGAAAATTCCGAGCATAAAACCCGTGGTTGCGTAGTAAGCCGTGTAGTAACCGGTGAATCCGCCGCTAACGGGCGTCATGGCCGCGAGTTCGCGTTCAAGGATGTCGGCACGGATCTTTAGTTGCTCAAGTTCAAGCGTCTTCTGTCGACGCTCGTCGGCTTCTTCGCCGACGTCGGCGATCCAGCGCTGTTTGTCGGATGTCATGGGTCTACCTCGAACGGAGTCGGCTGGGGGCGGTGCTTCGGCGACGATCGGACGTCATTCACCATCGGTCTTCGCGGCGCCGGGCGACTCCGGCGAAGTCGAGACGACGGGGGCTTGCTTATCGAGAAGTTCGCGGCGCCGCGCTCCCGAGACATATTGCACATAATGCACGAGATGCCAAAGCACGTCCGGATCCTTGGCATAGGCATTGGCGAAGGCAGGCATCGGCTTCACGCCGCCGTAGATCCGGCGATAGATATCGAGCGACGTCGCACCGCCGTGGAACATGCCGCTCGTCAGGTCGGCGGCCTTACCGTCGTGTCCCCAGGGGTCTTTGCCCACTTCCAATAAATTGCGAGCGCTTCCGTCACGATCGTGACACTTGAAGCAAACACCGCCCGTGCCGGAAAAGGCTTCTTTTCCCTGTTGAATACTTGCCCACGTATAGGGCGGCTCGGCGGTCATGGGATGGATGATCTTGTCTCGTGGTACGACCCACTTAGCGACGATGCTCTTTGCAGCTTTATCGGCGAGCCCGTCCGTGATCGGTTCCTCGTCATCGACGGCTGCCTCGCGCAGGGCCGATTCCAACTCACCCCGATGCGTGAGCACCAAGACGTAGTCGACGACTGCTTCCAAATCTTCCTGCGGGAGCAAACCGAATGCGGGCATCGAGGTGCCGCGAGCCCCTCGACGAACCGTTCGCATCAAGTCGTCGCGCAACGGCTTCACGCCGTCGACGACTGACACGAACTTAAAAATCCCCTTCGAGTAATCGCGAGGTAGCGGAAGAAGCGTCTTTGCCGCCGGGCCATCGCCGTAGCCGGTCGTTCCGTGACAAGCGGCGCATCGCAGCCGATAAACTTCCGCACCATATGCCAAATGTTCGGCGATGGATTCCGGATGTCCGATCAATTTCGGCTCAAGCGGAGTTCCACAGTGTTTGAGCAACTGCTCGTTGATTTCGTTGCGAAGCTTTTCGGGATCGGCAACGTCTTCCTTCGAAAGCGACGTCAGGGCCGAACTCGGCTCATGAGCCGGAGGCACGCTCCGTTCGCAACCAACGACGAGCAGCGCAATCGTGGGTACAAGTGCCATGACGTAACGTTTCAAGGCCATCTCCTCGGCGGATGTCGATCGAGTATGCCGGAGCCCAATCGCAAACCGAGTGCCGGAGGATCGGATCGACACCGAAGATCACGTTTTCCGCTATTTGCGAACGATTGGCATACGCATTCGCACGACGTTGACGATCGTCGATACTCATTCCGCACACTTTCGTGCGAAGAGGTGTGCGAAATCGGCACAGTGAATCACGCTGCCGCCGAATCGCTCGTTCGAAGCGTTGGGAGCGGCCGACTTAGAACATCGGATTCGAAAGCGGCTTCGCGACGGATCGAACGACGCACGTGCCTCGATGGATTACGAGCATGCTTAGCGGGTCGTCATCGCATTGACATCACGGTGCTGAACGAGCGCCTTCCTCTTGGAGGGGAGTGTTCGAGACCGTAGCCCGGCCTGAAGTGACGAGATCTAGCCGATCAGCGCGATACCGCCGTCGTTCGTTTGCGCGGCTGTTTTCGACCTGCGTCTGAGTTCTCGATGCGCTGTTCGAGCCTTTTCGCAATGAACAAGAGGGCCGGGCGCGACGCCGTTACCGTACCGATCACGAGATGCGGAATCCAAGTCACGGCGGAAAAGCTGAACATCCAAGGCGTACCGATCAACAAGCCGCCGCAAAGCATCTCGAGTCCGAGATGCACCCACAGAGGAATCTTGCGGCGAAACGACGGCTCGTAGTCGGTGTATAGGCTGTATCCGATCATCGCGACTCCGAACGCTTGTGTGATCAGCGTGGCGCGGAGATCGCCGGAGAAGCCGAACAACCACGGTCCGATCAACAAGAGGCTTCCCGTCCCGTAGTCGAGCAAGGCATGCCAGGATGTAACATTGATTCTCATCATGATCTTCCTCGGAGGGCCACAAGTATCCGTTGCTCAGTCACGTTGGAAGCCATCAAGCCCGATAGCCCCTTCGGCAACTACGGTGTCGCACGGAATGAAATCGAAGTGTTAGTAAGGTACACCGATCTCGACGAACTACTTCGCAGGCTGATCCCTCAAGACTTTGTGGCAACGAATGCAACTGGTCGTCATCTGCGAAAGCGCCGCCGCCGCGCCGTCAACGTTCTTCGCGGCGGCCTGTCGCAGAATTTCCTCGTTGGAATCTTGAAACGCCTTTAGTTGCTCGTTGTAGGCGGGATTACGGCCTCTGACGAAGGCTTCGATTTTGTTCAACGTCTTGATGTTCGCGGCGGCCGCCGCGACGCGGTCGAAATCCGCGATCGCAATCCCGGCGAGGATCTCTTGGGAGTAGTCCAATTTCTTTTTCATCCAGACGCTTGCCGCCTTCTCTTGGTTGCCGACTTCATCCGCTTGCGACGTCTCGGAAAGCGGAGCGCTGCTCAGGCCTGCGAGAACGAGAATCGCCGGTCCGATCGAAAAGATACGACGCATAGATAAATCCTTATTCTGAGGTTGTAAAAGGTAAGAATGTCGATTGTCGGCGCCTCAACTCCGTTCCGCGATCGATTCCTCGGCGACTCTGACGCCGGCATGTAACGGCTCCGCATTCGCGGTCGGCTTGACGATCAGGACCGGGCAGTCGGCACGTCGTATCACCGCTTCGGCAACGCTTCCCAGCAGCATTCGCCCCAGGCCGGTGCGCCCGTGACTGCTCATCACGATCAAATCGATGCCTTCAGCCTTCGCCAGCGCGGCGATTTGGGCGGCCGGGTCGCCATCGAGCAAGCGATGCTCGAAGACGACGTCGCGATCCATCGGCTGCACGTCGTGAAGCATTTTTCGAATTTCGCTCGCATCGGGCTCCGGAACGCCGTAGTAGTAAGCACCCTCGCCGTACACCATCGGGAGTTCCTGCACGTGCACGATGATCAGCGGCGTTCCGGTTTCACGAGCTAGCTTCGTCGCGTATTCGAAAGCCGCCCTGCCGCTTTTAGAAAAGTCGCAGGGAACGAGAATCTTTTGAGTTGCCATGATCGTCTGCCTGGAGTGAAACATTTTGGCCCGGAACGGAACCGATTCGGATTCGCAAGAGCCGCCAGCCGTTCATCGCAAGCTGCATCGCCTGCGATGAACGCGAGTGACGGTCGGCAAGTTGCTAGGACTTGACCTTGATCTTGAGCGCCTTGGCCTCGACGGTCTTCGGCATCGAGACGGTCAAAATGCCCTCGCGATACTGCGCATCGACTTTCGCTTGGTCGACCTCGCAGGGAAGCGTCACGGTCCGGGTGAACGAGCCGCAGCTCCGCTCAAGGCGGTGAAACGTCCGGTCCTTCTCTTCTTTTTCTTCTTCTCGCTTCCCGCTGATCGTCAGCAAATTGCCGGCGATCCGGATGTCGAGATCGTCGGGCTTCACCCCCGGGGCATCCATCCGGACTTGCACAGTCTCGGCCGTTTCCGACAAGTCGAGCGAAGGCGCTCCGGTCGTGAAGATGCCGTCGCCGGTGTCGTTGAAGAAATTCGAGATGAGCTCGCGCAGTTCGCTGCGCCACTGCGTCGCTGGGCCTCGCCAGGTCCGTAGCGGCTGCGATGTCGGTTCCAGAGTCGTCGAAGATTGCGTCATGTCCGTGCTCCTTCAGTAACGAATGATTAGAGGGCGTTTCAAAACTTGGTTTGCTAGCTAAACAGGATCGTATTGGTTTGCGTATGGATGACTATCAGGAGGTCATCGATGTCGCAAGCTTTACCGTTCGAAGCGACGTGCGTTTCGGCGGGTCCCAGGACGGAACCCCGGTTCGAACTCACTGACGAGCGATGGTTATTGATCGCCGCACACTTCCGAGATCCTCCCGCTTCGCCTGCCGGCGGCCGACCGCGTGCGTCGGCGCGGGCGTGCTTCGAGGGGATTCTCTGGGTGCTCAGGACCGGTGCGCGGTGGCGCGACTTGCCGCCGCGGTATCCGTCGCCGGCGACTTGTTGGCGCAGGCATCGGGACTGGACCGCGAGCGGGCTCTGGGAACGGGCTTGGTCGCAACTGCTCCGCGCGCTCGAGCGTCGCGGCACGTTCGACGCCGAGCAATCGTTGGCCGACGGAACGTTCGCGGCCGCGAAAAAAGGGGCGGCTGCGTAGGGAAGACCAAGCGCGGCAAGGGGACGAAGATCATGCTCTTGTCCGACGGACGAGGGCTTCCCTGGGGCGCGCACGTCACGAGCGCGAGCCCGCACGAGATCACGCTGATCGAGCCCCTCTTGGAGCGCCGCCGCTTGCGCCGCTTGCCGACGCGTTTGATCTACGATCGCGCGGCCGACGGCGATCCGCTCCGCGAACGCCTCATGAAGCGCGGCATCCGGCTCATCTGTCCGCATCGCGTGAACCGCATCAAGCCCCCGCTGCAGGACGGCCGCGCGCTGCGCCGCTACCGACACCGCTGGAAGATCGAACGGTCGATCTCCTGGCTGCAGAACTTCCGGCGACTGGTCACACGCTACGAACATCACGAAAATCTGTTCCTCGGATTCGTTCAACTCGCCTGCCTCGTCATCACCCTCAGACGGTTTTGAAACTACTTCTAGT
>JAIOPP010000133.1 GCA_021413845.1 Planctomycetia bacterium
CGCGACTCGATCTCATGCGCGCGGCGCAGCACTTCGTCCATCGGCGGATGCGCGGTCACCTGCCCGCGCACACTCCAAAACAGCGGAATCAGTCGCAGTGCCATCCTCGGTCGAACGGCTCCTTGCAGCATCCTCACGATCAACTCGCCGGCCTCGCGTCCGCGCTCGGCCATGTCGACATGCGGGTAGGTGTCGTAACCGATGATGGCATCGGCATTCGCCACGCGCAGCGGTGTGTGATTGGAATGCAAGTCGGTCGTGACGACGAGCGGCCGATCCGGACCGAGCACGGCACGCACGCTCGCAATCATATCGCCGTCGGCATCGTCGAGCCCTTCGACGACCATCGCACCATGCAAGTCGAGCAGCATCCCGTCGACCGGCCCGTCGGCCGCTTCGGCGCTGCGGAGTCGCTCGAAGAATTCGGCCTTGAGCGTTTCATAGGCGCTGCGTTCGATCAGGCCCGAGGGATAGGCAAACGTCCAGAGGAGCGGCACGAGCTCGAACTTCCGCTCGGCGGCCGCGGCGATAAAGCCGCCGGGGCACATATTCGCGCCGGTGAATCGCCGCAAGATTCCGTCGCCGCGGAACAAGCCGATGCCGCGCTCGAAGTCGCCGAGCGTGGTTCGTCCGGCGACGAAGGTCGCGGTCTCATGCAGAATTCCCCCGACGGCGATACGCATTCCGACACTCTCTTTCACCTAGGCTCGGTTCCGAAGCAAGGCCGTTATCGTAACCGGCGCAAGACGACGAAGCCACACGGCGTGTTGAAACTGGCCGCGCCGCAGACCATAATCCCCTCCATGAAAATCTTCCTCTCGCGCATGCTCGCCTCGTTGCTTCTATTTTCGTCTGCCGTGGCGCAAGCCGTCGAACCGATCGGCGCATTCGCGCCCGGCGCGCGTGTGCTGTTTCAAGGAGACTCGATCACCGACGGCAACCGTGGCCGGAGCCTCGACCCGAACCATATCCTCGGGCACGGCTACGCGTTTATCGTGGCCGCGAAGCATGGCGCGGCGTATCCTGAAGCGAAGCTCGAGTTCTACAATCGAGGCGTGAGCGGCAACACAGTGCTTGAGCTCGAAAAACGCTGGCAGAAAGACACGCTCGATCTCAAGCCCGACGTGTTGAGTATTCTCATCGGCGTGAACGATCGGGGCCGAGTCCCGCTCGAACAATACGAGCAGGTCTACGACAAGCTTCTCACCGACGCCAAGGCCGCGAACCCGAAGCTGAAGCTCGTGCTCTGCGAGCCGTTCGTGGTGAACCATCTGGCGACGACGGCGCAACAAGGTTCGCCGAGCGCCGACGTCGTGAAGCGGCAGGAGATCGTCGCGCGGCTCGCGAAGAAACATGGCGCGGCACTCGCACGCTTCCAAGTCGCCCTCGATCGGGCCACCGAACGGGGCCCGGCAGCGCATTGGATCTGGGACGACATTCACCCGACCTACTCAGGCCATCAGATCCTCGCCGACGAATGGGAACGAGCCGTGCGCGAGTATTGGAAGTAAGCCGCCGGCGGCAACGGATTTTTTATGCCCGCGCTTTCGGTCCGGCCGGGCGCTCCTGGTGACGCGAAAGCAGTTGCGTCAGCTGAATCAGATCTTCTTCGCTGATATCGACGAACGAATCGAGGGATCTCACGGCGGCGAGAATTTCTTCGTGCGAAGGAGGTGCGGGGTCGGAAGGTTTCGCTGCCGCCGGGCGATTCCAAGCGGCGGGATAACGCCGCCAGCGGAAGAAGCCGTTGATCGCGATCGCCAACAGCACCATCATCACGGCGTTGGCAAGGATCGGACAAAGGGCGAATCGATAACCCAAGTCTCGGATCGCCGGCCCGCCCAGCACGGCGGTAAACGCCGTGGCGCCGCCGGGAGGATGGATACATTTCAACTGGTGCATCGCGCCGATCGCCAGCCCGACCGCGCAAGCCGCGGCCAAGGTTGGGTCCGCAATCTGCCGAGCACACTCCACGCCGATCAAAGCGGAAACACCGTGCCCGGCAATCACCGGCCAAGGTTGCGAGAGCGGCCCATGCGGCACGGCGAACAGCAACACGGCGCTCGCACCCATCGATGCGATCACGACCGACGCGGCCGCATCGGGCAGCAGGAGCCGCGAGAGCCCGATCAGCGCAAAGATCGACAGCCCGCCCCCGAAAGCTGCGACGAGCTTTTCGAGAGCGCTGACTTCCACCAGCTCGACGCCGAACCAACGGCGCAAGTTCGCAAGAGAAATAATGGGGCGGGCTCAACTAACAGGGCGATGCCTAAAGAAACCGAACTCCATTCCGCGCCCGTTACTTGGCGCGAATCACGGCCACGGTTTGGTCGGCGCGGTAGTCGAGGATCTTGCGGCCCCAGGCGATCGTCGTCTCGGCCGGTGCGAGATCGACGCCGTTGATGCGGAAGTTGCCGGCCTTGATCCGCTGTTGCATCCGAATCGTCGCGGGATCGATCGCCAAGAGCTGCGCGCTCATTACGAAATCGTCGTGCAGGCCTTCGGGCTGTTGACGAATTCCTTGGGCTTCGACCCACTTCGTCAGGCCGGCGTAGTCGTAGAACTCCGGCACGTAGACGATGCGCGGCGCGCCGCCCCAGGCGGAGTTCAGCTTCTCGGCCACGGCCTTCATGCCGGGCTGGTTGCCGCCGCTGTCGCCGAGCAAGACGATCCGCTTGAAGCCGGTCGTCTTGAAGCTCGCGCAGAGATCGGTGAGGAGCGCTTGAAAAGTTTCCTCGCGGAGGCTGATCGAGCCGGGATATTTCATGTGCAACGAGGGAGGATCGATATCTCCTTCCGGAACGAAGGCCACGATCGGCGCGACGAGCGTGTTGCCGAGCTTGCGCGCGATCCGTTCCGACGCTCCGCGCAGCACGAAGTTGTGCTTGCCGGTCACGATGTAAGGCCCGTTCTGCTCGACTCCGCCCGTGGCGATGAGGACCGTATCGACCCCGTCGCGCATCCGATCGCGGACTTCCATCCAGGTCAGGTCTTCGATGAATACCGAGTCGACGGCCTCGATCGGCCGGGGCGAATTCGGATCGGGCTTCACCGGGTCGGGCAAGGCGAACAAGGTCGCGGCGGCGGTGGCAAGGCAAGCGAATAAGGTGCGCATCATAAGAACGGCTCGCTAGGAAAGGTGCTGCGCGAAAGGGGGTGCGGAAACGAATCGCTTCGTTCACGATCCGGATAATACTCGATCTGTCGGCACATTTCACGGGAGTAGATTCGCGAGGGGTGTGTGCCGGCTCGTAAAGCGGTCGAGGCTAATTGCGCACGGCCGATGGCTCAAGTCGAGGGAAGTGCATACGATCGCCGGCGATTCCTGATTTCGTACAAACGCCGCACAAGAAGTGGTGCGGTTGAAAACGAGGCCGCTATGATGGAGGTTGGAATCCGCCCTCCTTGCTGCGCGAACTCGCACGTTCGCCCCTCCGCCGCTCGTCGCACCCCCACGCGTTTCGCTTTCCGAGAACAGCTCTCATGGATCGCTTGCCCTCGCACGCCGACTTCGCGCATCGCCCGCACGGCTTTCTGCGCACGAGAGTCGTGCGCATGGCGATCCTCATCGCCGCGAGCTTCGCTAGCCTGACGGTAGCAAGCTCGTCGGCCCGCGCGGCAGCCGGCGATCGCTACGCCGACGCGGTTCGACCGTTGTTGGAAAAATATTGTCTCGCTTGCCACGGCCCGACGAAGCAAGAAGGGAATCTGCGGCTCGATCAAACGGCCCGAACCTTCGATGCCGCCGGCGCGACCCGCTGGCGGCGGATCGTCGAACGGGTCGAGCTCGGCCAGATGCCGCCGGAAGAGAAGCCGCGGCCGACGGCCGACGAGCTGCGTGTGCTCACGAGCTGGGTCGACGACGAAACGAAAACGGCCGAGACTGCGCGGCGGCTCAAAGAAGGGCGCGTCGTGCTTCGGAGATTGAATCGGAACGAATATCAAAACACGATTCGCGATCTGCTCGGCATCGAAGTCGACCTGAGAGAGCAACTACCGCAAGACGGCTCGGCCGACGGCTTCGACAACGCCGGAGCGGCCTTGCATACGTCGTCGTTCTTGATGGATCGCTACTTGGAAGCGGCCGACACGGCCTTGAACCTCGCCATCGCCAATCGGCCGCAAGCGCCGGCGCTCGTCAAGACGCGTTACAGTTTGAAAGAGTCGCATCCGGTTCGCACGACGACGGAAAAGGTCTATCGCTTTCTCGACGACACGGTCGTCTGCTTCTGCTCGTCGGCTTGGCACAACGTCGGCGTGTCGAAGTTCTACCCGAACGAGGGAGGCTTCTACCGTTTCCGGATTTCGGCTTCGGCCTTCCAAAGCGCAGGCAAGCCGGTCACGTTTCGCGTCACGGCGGGGAACACGCGGCTGACCGGCACGAGCGGCTTGGTCGGCTACTTCGACGCCCCGCCCGACGACCCGAAGGTCTTCGAGTTCGTCCGCTACATGGAACCCCGGACGACGATCGCGCTGCTGCCGTACGGCTTGGCGGGTGCGAACGTCGTGTCGAAAATCGGGGCCGACTCCTACGAAGGAACAGGCCTCGCCGTGCAATGGGTCGAAGTCGAGGGACCGCTGAACGAAGTGTGGCCCCCGGAAAGCCATCGCCGGCTGCTCGGCGATCTGCGGCAGAAGCCCGCGCCGGTGTACAACTTCAGCACGCGGGTCGAAGTCGCTTCCGACGACGCCAAGGCCGACGCCGATCGCATCCTCCGGCGGTTTACCCGCCGCGCGTTTCGCCGGCCGGTCGCCGATGAAGACGTGCGGCCGTATGTCGCGATCGTCGAAGCGAAGCTCGCCGCGAGCTACACCTTCGAGCAAGCGATCCGCGCCGCGCTGAAGGGGGTGCTGCTGTCGCCGGAGTTCTTATTCCTGCGCGAAACGCCCGGCAAGCTGAACGACTACGCTCTCGCCTCGCGGCTTTCGTATTTCCTCTGGAGCACGATGCCCGACGAAGAATTGCTTGTCGCCGCCGAGCAAGGAAAGCTCACCGATCAAGAAGAGCTGCAACGCCAAGTCGAGCGGCTGCTCCGGCATCCGCGCGCGGCGGCCTTCACCGAGAACTTCGTCGGCCAATGGCTCGGGCTGCGCGAGATCGACTTCACCGAGCCGAGCCACATTCTCTACCCCGAGTTCGATCATCTGTTGAAAGTGTCGATGATTCGCGAAACGGAGTTGTTCTTCGAAGAAGTCTTGAAGCACGACTTAAGCCTGCTGAACTTCACGTCGTCGGACTTCACGCTGCTCAACGGTCGGTTGGCGAAGCACTACGGCATTCCGGGCCCCGACGGTTGGGAGTTTCGCAAAGTGTCGCTGCCGCCGAAGAGTCATCGGGGGGGCGTGTTGACGATGGCGAGCGTCTTGAAAGTGACGTCGAACGGCACGACGACCTCGCCCGTGATGCGCGGCGCGTGGGTGCTCGACCGGCTTCTGGCGACTCCCCCTGCCCCGCCGCCCGACAACGTCTCGGCCATCGATCCCGACATTCGCGGCGCGACGACGATTCGCGAGCAACTGGCGAAGCACCGCGCTTCGGCGGCCTGCGGCGGTTGCCATGCGAAGATCGATCCTCCCGGCTTCGCGCTGGAAAGCTTCGACTGCATCGGCGGCTTCCGCGAGCGTTATCGCGTCACCGGCAGCGGCGAATCGGTCACGATCGACGGCCGGCGCATGGCGTATCACATCGGCAAGAAAGTCGACCCTGCCGACGTGACCGCAGACGGTCGGGCCTTTGCCGACATCGACGAGTTCAAGCAACTGTTGCTGCGCGATCGAGACCAATTGGCCCGCGCTTTAGCGACGAAGCTCGTCACCTACGCGACGGGTGCCGCCCCGACGTCGGTCGACCGAGCCGAGCTCGACGCGATGGTCGATCGGATTCGCGCGAAAGATTACGGTCTCAAGTCGCTCGTGCATGAAGTGGTCCGCAGCAGTCTGTTCGGAAACAAATAGCCGTATACGTTCGTTATTCGTTCGTCGTTCGTCGCAGGTCGAACCAGGAGAGAATGCCGTGAAGATTCCTCGTCGCACGTTCTTGCGAAGCACCGGAGTAGCCGTCGCGCTCCCTTTGTTAGACGCGATGCAGCCGCGCGTCCGCGCCGCGAACGAGGCGGCCAAGCCGAAGCGGCGCATGGTCTGCATCAACACGCCGCTCGGCCTCCATCCGGCGAACTTCTTCCCGGAGCAGGCGGGCCGCGACTACAAATTGTCGCCCTACCTCGAAGTGCTTAAGGAGTTTCGCGACGACTTCACCGTCGTCTCCGGCTTGTCGCATCCCGACGTCGGGCCGAGCCACGACTCGAACCAAAGCTTTCTCACCGCCGCGCCGCATCCCGAACGGCGCGCCGGCTTCCGCAACACGATCTCGCTCGATCAATTCGCGGCCGAACACCTGCTCGGCGAAACGCGGTTCTCGAGTTTGACGTTGTCGTGCGAAGGGGTCGGGCTCGGCTGGACTCGCAGCGGCGCTCCGGTTCCGGCCGAGGCTTGGCCGACGAGTGTGTTTACCAAGCTGTTCCTGGAAGGCCGGCCGGATGAAGTCGCGGCGCAAGCGCGTCGACTGCAAGACGGCAAGAGCGTGCTCGACGCCGTGCGCGAGCAAGCCCGTCGGCTGCATCCTGCGCTCGGCTCCGACGACCGCGAGAAGCTCAACGAATACTTCACGAGCGTGTGCGAGCTGGAGCAGCGACTCGCTCAGGCCGAGGCTTGGTCGAAACGACCGAAGCCCAAAGTCGAGGCGAAGCCGCCGCAAAACGTGGTGAACTCGACCGACTTGATCGGAAAGAACCGCGTCTGGTTCGATCTCATGCACCTCGCGATCCAAACCGACTCCAGCCGGTTGCTCACGCTTCAACTACTCGGCACCAGCGGCGTGCCGCCGATCGCGGGAGTCAGCCAAGGCCACCACGATCTCTCGCACCACGGCAAAGACCCGGCGAAGATCGCGCAGCTCCGAACGCTCGAATTGGAAAAGATGAAAACGCTGCGCGACTTCTTCGCACAGTTGAAGCAGACGCGCGAAGAAGGAGAGTCGCTCCTCGACCGGACGATGATCTTCTTCAGCAGCAACCTTGCCGACGCCTCGAAGCATTCGGTGAAGAACATGCCGGTGCTGTTGGCCGGCGGCGGCTTCAAGCATGGGCAGCATCTCGCGTTCGATGAAAACAAGAATCCGCCGCTCTGCAATCTCTATGTGAGCATGCTGCAACGGATGGGAATCGAAGCCGACAAGTTCGCCTCGAGCACCGGCACCCTCACCGGCCTGGAAGCCGGCACGTAACCGCGAAAGACATGCGCCATGTCGCTCCCTTCCGCCACGCTGCGGCACTTGGCCGTGGTCGTTATTCATGGCGCGATCCTTTGCTCGGCTGCGCCGACTTTCGCCCAGGGGCCCGACTATCTTCGGGCCCATTACGTCAAGCGCGAGTATCGAATTCCGATGCGCGACGGGGCCCGGCTCTTCACGGCCGTCTACTCGCCGAAAGCCGTGCCGACTCCGCCGGCCGGGCAACCGCCAACCGACCGAGCTCGGCCCCTCTTGATGATCCGCACGCAGTCGGGCCTCGCCCCCTACGGCGAAGAGCGATTTCCCGGCAGCCTCGGGCCGTCGGCGCACTTCGCGCGGTCGGGCTACATCTTTGTTTACCAAGACATTCGCGGGCGCTGGATGTCCGAAGGAGATTTCGTCGCGATGCGCCCGCACGAGCCGCGCAAAGCCGGCCCGCGCGACGTCGACGAAAGCACCGATACCTACGACACGATCGAGTGG
This sequence comes from Planctomycetia bacterium, assembly GCA_021413845.1. Lineage (NCBI taxonomy): Bacteria > Pseudomonadati > Planctomycetota > Planctomycetia > Planctomycetia bacterium. Next base: position 7,772 of record JAIOPP010000133.1, read on the forward strand.
CTGCTCAAGAACGTCGCCGACCATAACGGCAAGGTCGGCCACTACGGCACCTCCTATCGAGGTTGGCTGGCGGCGGCGGGAATGATCGATGCGCATCCCGCCCTGAAAGCGGTTTCGCCGCAAGCGCCGATCGGCGACATGTTCACAGGCGACGATTGGCACCACAACGGCGCGCTGTTTCTCAACCACACGTTTTTCTACATGCCGATCATGGGCATGGCTCGCCCTCGGCCGTTCGACACGGCGCCCCCTCGCCCCGACTACGGCACCCCCGACGGCTACGACTTCTTCTTGAAGCTCGGGCCTCTCTCGAACGTCGACACGCGTTACTACCGCGGCGAGGTTCCCTATTGGAACACGATCGCGAAGCATCCCGTCTACGACGACTACTGGAAATCGATCCGGCTGGTGCCGCACTTGAAGAACATCAAGCCGGCCGTGTTGATCGTCGGAGGTTGGTTCGATGCCGAAGACCTCTACGGCACGTTGCTCACTTACCGCGAGCTCGAAGCGCAAAGCCCCGGCACCGCGAGCACGTTAGTCATGGGCCCTTGGACGCACGGCGGCTGGAACTCCGGCGACGGTGCGCGACTCGGTCCCGTCTCGTTCGGCTCGGCGACCGCCGATTATTTTCGCGAGAAGATCGAGTTTCCGTTCTTCGAACACCATCTGAAAGGGCGCGGCGCTTACGAGCCGCCCGAAGCGCTGATGTTCGAGACCGGCGCAAATCGCTGGCACGAGCATGCCGTCTGGCCGCCGCGCGAGACGACCCCGATCACTTGGCACTTCCATCCTCGCGGCAAACTGGCGACCGAGCCGCCGGCCGACGTTGCCGCAGACGCGGCCTTCGATGAATACGTGAGCGATCCGGCCAAGCCGGTCCCCTATATCGACAAGGTCGGCTTTCGCCCGCTCCCTGAATACATGGCCGCCGACCAGCGCTTCGCGGCCTCGCGTCCCGACGTGCTTACCTATGAAACCGAGTCGCTCGACGCCGACCTCACGCTCGTCGGGCCGCTGGTCGCCGATCTGCGGGTCTCAACGAGCGGCACCGATGCGGATTGGGTCGTCAAAGTGATCGACGTCTATCCCGCGAACACGGCCGACCCTCAACCGAACCCGGGTGACATCCGCCTGGGAGGTTATCAGCAGTTGGTTCGCGCCGAGATCATGCGCGGAAAGTTTCGCGAGAGCCTGGAGCAGCCGCAACCGTTCGCGCCGCACGAACCGACCACGGTCAAGTTCACGCTGCCGGACGTTTATCATACGTTTCGCCACGGACACAAAATCATGGTGCAGGTGCAAAGTAGTTGGTTTCCGCTGGTCGACCGCAATCCGCAAACGTTCGTCGATATTTACCAAGCGAAAGAGTCCGATTTTCGTAAAAGCGTGCAGCGCGTTTATCGTTCGCGAATGTTATCCTCACGGCTGTCCGCCACGCGAATTCCTTAGCGCCGCTTCAACCACCGCACGGAACCCTCAACGATGAGCGCAGCCAACTCGCCGCTACGAATCGGAGTCGTCGGGCTCGGCGGCAATACCCGGCTCCGGCATGTGCCGGGCCTATTGGCTTGCGGCGACGTCGCGATCACGGCGGTTTGCAATCGCCGCCCCGAGTCGACGGCCCGCGCCATGCGCGAGTTCGGCATTCCCCGCTCCTACGAACATTGGCAAGACCTGGTCGCCGATCCGGAAATCGATGCCGTCGTGATCGGCACTTGGCCGTATCTACACTGCCCGATCACGGTCGCAGCGCTCGACGCCGGGAAGCATGTCCTCTGCGAGGCGCGCATGGCGATGAACGTCGCCGAAGCGCGGCAAATGCTGGCCGCCGCTCAGCGCAATCCGGCGCTCGTCGCGCAGCTCGTGCCGAGCCCGCTCGGGCTCGGCATCGACTCCACGGTGAAGCGGCTCTTGCGCGAAGGGCATGTCGGCCGGAGCTATCTCGGCGAATTGCGCGAGGCGGTCGTCATCGCCACGAACGACGCCCTCGCCGATGCCGACGCTCCGCTGCATTGGCGGCAAGTGGCCGAGCTGTCGGGCGTGAACATGCTGATGCTCGGCATCGCGCAGGAAACGTTTTCGCGGTGGGTCGCCGAGCCGGTGCGCGTCTTCGCCCAAGCGACTGCGTTTACGGCCGAACGGCGCGACCCGGAAACAGGCACGACCCTCCTCGTCGGCACTCCGGATAGCGTGCAAGTGTTGGCGACGTTGGCCGGCGGCGCGCAGGCGATCTACCACGCCAGCGGCATCACGCGCTTCGGGCCCGGCGCTCAGATTCATCTCTACGGCAGCGAAGGGACGCTGCGCATCGAGCTTACTCCGCAAGAGCGGATCTTCGGCGCACGACAAGGAGATGGCGCGTTGCAAGAGTTTGAAATCCCGGCCGCGGAGCGCGGCGGCTGGAACGTCGAAGCCGATTTCGTCGCATCGATTCGCTCCGGCCGAGCGGTCGCGTTCACCGACTTCGCCGCCGGCGTGCGCTATATGGAGTTCACCGAAGCGGTAGCGCGGAGCGCATCGACCGGCACGTCCATAGACATGATGACCGACATGGCGAGCGAGCCGGTCGCTTAACCGGCATTCGCCCATTCCGACGCTTGATGCGCACCCGGCGGTCGACGACAATCCTGGTCGCTCGCCTTGGTATCGCACCGCAAGAATCTCGCCCCCATGCTTAAGATCCTCATCGCCGAATGCAAGCAGGAAGTCTCGACCTTCAACCCGCACCTCAGCGGCTACGAAGACTTCGCGGTTCGACGCGGCGAAGAGATCCTCACCTACCATCGCCGAGTGCGCAACGAAGTCGGCGGAGCGCTCAGCGTGTTCGATGCCGCACCTGCGGTCGAGCTGGTGCCGGCCTATAGTGCGTTCTTCATCACCTCCGGCGGCACCTTAGCGAAAGCCGCTTGGGAGCGGATCGCCGAGGAATTCCTCGCCGCCGTGCGCGCCGCGCCGCCGGTCGACGGCGTTTACTTCTGCATGCACGGCGCGATGGCGAGCGAAGAAGAGCTGGATCCCGAGGGCTGGCTGCTCGCCGAAACGCGGAAGATTCTCGGCGAGCGGATTCCGATCGTCGTCTCGCTCGATCTGCACGGCATCCTCACCGAACGGATGCTCGAGCACGCTAGCGCGATCGTGGCGTATCACACCTATCCGCACGTCGACTTCTTCGAGACCGGAGCGCGCGCGGCGCGGCTGCTGCTCCGCGTCGTCGCGGGCGAAGTGCGACCGGTCACGGCCCAAGTCGCGATCCCGACGCTCGTGCGCGGCGACGAGCTGATCACCGCGACCGGCCTGTTCGGCGAGAGCATTCGCATCGCTCAAGCCGCCGAGGCGGGCTCGCGCGGCCTTTCCGCCGGGATGTTCATCGGCAACCCGTTTACCGATGTTCCCGCCTTGCAAACCTACAGCTTCGTCGTCGCCGACGACGACCCGGCACTCGCCGAGCGCGAGGCGCTGCGCATCGCCGAAAGTTTTTGGGCGAATCACGAAAAAATGCGCGTGCCGCTGGCGAGCCTCGACGAGATGGCCGCCATCGCGAAGGAGCATCACGCAGGAACTCTCGCGCTCGTCGATGCGGCCGATGCGACGAGCTCCGGCGCTTCCGGCGACAGCAACGCCGTGCTTCGCAAGCTGATCGAGACCGGCTACCGAGGTCGCGCGCTGATCCCGATCGTCGACGAGCCCGCCGTGCGGCAAGCTTTCGCCGCGGGCATCGGGGCGACGATTCGCACCACGCTCGGCGGCACGCTCGATCCGCGCCGTTTCACCCCGCTGGAGATCACGGCCCGCGTACGCTTGCTCGCCGACGGTCGCTTCCGCAGCGAATCGTTCGGCGAAGAATGGTTCGCCGGGCCGACCGCCGTGCTCGAAGCCGGGAACTTCACGCTCGTCGTCGGCAGTCGCGCCGTGAACCTCTACGACCGCTCCTACTTCTACGCCCACGGTCAAGATCCGAAACGCTTCGACGCCGTCGTGGTCAAGTCGCCGCATTGCCAACATCATATGTATGCCGATTGGTGCGCGCGGTTAGTGAACATCGACGCGCCCGGCTCGTCGAGCGCCAACCTCCCCTACCTCGGCCACACGCGCTGCCCGCGCCCGATCTTTCCGCTCGATGCCAATGTTTCTTTCCAACCTCTCGTCAAACGCTTCCGACGCCCTCTATGAAGATCAAAGAAATCCGCTGCGCAGGCCTGCGCGGCGCTACGCCTGAAGGAGGCTGGAGCAACGAGCTTCGCCCCGACGATTGCGTGCATACGCTCATCGCCGTGCATACCGACGAAGGCCCGATCGGGCTCGGCAGCGTCTTCACGAACGATGCGCTCGTGCGCGCGTCGTTGGCCGTGCTCGAGCCGCTCTATCGGGGCGAGAACGCGCTCGAGCCGGAACGGGTGAGCGAGAAGCTGCATCAAAATATGTTCTGGCTCGGTCGCGGCGGCTCGATCACGCATGCCATCAGCGGCATCGACATCGCGCTGTGGGACCTCTTGGGCAAAGCGACGAACCAACCGGTCGGGCGCTTGCTCGGCGGACGTTATCGCGAGCGGGTGCAACCGTATGCCTCGCTCCTGATGGACGAGCCGGCGAAGCTGCGCGACCACTTGCTCGCGGTGAAGTCGCAAGGCTTCCGCGCTTTCAAGATCGGCTGGGGTCCGTTCGGGCGGCGCAACGCCGCGACCGACGAAGCCATCGTCCGCGCGGCGCGCGAAGCGGTCGGCTCGGAGTCGCGCCTGATGGTCGATGCCGGCGGCAGCGATGCCTACTGGCCGAACGGTTACAAATGGGCCCTCAACACGGCGAAGATGCTCGCCGACTACGATGTGCATTGGTTCGAGGAAGCTCTCGATCCCGACGCGCTCGAAGACTACGCGAAGCTGCGCGAGCATTCGCCGGTGCCGATCTCGGGAGGCGAAGTGTTGACGCGGCGCCAAGCGTTTCAGCCGTTTCTCGAAGCCCGCGCGTTCGACATCATCCAGCCGGATGTGACGAAGGTCGGCGGCATCAGCGAAGAGCGCCGCATCGCGTGGATGGCGCAAGAACACGGCGTGCGCTTCATCCCGCACGGTTGGAACACGGCCGTCGGACTCGCCGCCGACTTGCACCTGGCCTCGGCTTTCCCGACGACCGACCTCGTCGAGTATCTCACCGGTTCGCCGTTTATCGACGAGATCACGCTCGGCGGTTGGAAGCTCGACGCCGACGGCATGTTGGCGATTCCTTCCACTCCCGGGCTCGGCCTCGAACTCGATCTCGACGCTTTGAAGAAATACACCGGCGGGGAGAAACTTCTCTAGCGCGGCATACCGCCTCGCTGCCGTAAGATTCGGATCCGCTCGACGCCCGTTCGCCATTTCATCCACGACCCTTCTCCGTTTTTTAGGAGCATCCATCATGCGTCTGCCTCGCATGTTCGCCTCGAGTTTTTCCGGCATCGCCGCGGCCGTGTGGCTGTCGGTCTGCGGTGTCGCCAGTGCCGAGGTCAAGCTGCCGCGCTTCTTCAGCGACCACATGGTGTTGCAGCGCGAAACGAAGGCCCCGCTGTGGGGCACCGCCGCCGCCGGTGAGAAGATCACCGTCCGCTTCCGCGACCAAGAACAAAAAACCGAAGCCGACGCCAAAGGAAACTGGCGTGTCGAATTCACCGGCCTCAAAGCCGGCGGGCCCGACGAGCTCACGATCGCGGCGACGAACACGATCACGCTGAAAGACATTCTCGTCGGCGAAGTTTGGGTCGGCTCCGGTCAGTCGAACATGCAAGGTGCCGTGGTCCACTACGCGCCGAGCGATCCGGAGTTGGCGAAGCTCGCCGCAACGGCTTACCCCACGATTCGCGGCTGCACCGTCAGCAGCGGCTGGAACGAATCGAATCCGAAAAACAACGCGAACTTCTCGGCGATCTTGTTCGCCTTCGCCGTGCGCGTGAACGAAGACTTGAAGGTGCCGGTCGGCATGCTGCTCGGCGCGGTCGGCGGTACGCCGTCGGGCGCGTGGGTCTCGCAAGAGGCGGTCGCCGGCGATCCCGAAGTGCAGAAGCAAATCGCGGAGTACGCGAAAGGTTACGACGCGTTGATGAAGCACTATGAAGAGGTCGATCTGCCGACTTGGGAAAAAGCCAACGCCGCTGCCAAGGCCGCCGGGAAGCCCGACGTCCGGAAGCCGGCTCCGTACGATAAGCCCGGCATGGTGTTCACCAACTTGCCCGGCTACTTGTACGACGCCTACATTCGCCCCTTCGTCGGCTATGGAATTCGGGGCGTCCTCTGGGATCAAGGCGAAAGCGGCACGCGGCTCGGCGGCGTCGACCAAACCACGCTCATGGGGACGCTCATTCGGAGCTGGCGCGCCGCGTGGAACGTCGGCGACTTCGCGTTCATCTACGTGCAAAAGCCGAGCGGCAACGGCTGCGCCTGGGACGTAACGAATCCCGTCACCTCGCAAGCCCAACGCCCTTCGGCGCTCCCCGCCGCTCCGCCGGGAACTACGGACGGGCTTTACGTCGAGACCCACGTGAAGATCATGAAGTATCCGAACGTCGGCATGGCGATCAGCTCCGATCTCGGGCCCGGCGTTCATCCGTCGAACAAGTCGGGCTACGGCAGCCGCGCCGGTGCCGTGGCTCTCGGCATGACGTACGGCAAGCCGATCGAATACTACGGCCCGCTCTACGCTTCGCACACGGTCGAAGGAGATAAGGTGCGCGTGAAGTTCACGCACATCGGCCAAGGCTTGGCCTTCAAGCACGGTGAGAAGCTGCAAGGCTTCGCCATCGCCGGCGACGACAAAGTCTTCCGCTGGGCCGAGGCCGTGATCGACGGCGACACCGTCGTCCTGAGCAACGCCGAAGTCGCCAAGCCGACCGCCGTGCGCTATGCCTGGGCCCATCAACGAACCTGGGCCAACCTGTTCAACAAAGACGGCCTGCCGGCGGTGACGTTCCGCACCGATTCGTGGTAATGGCAACTGACTCTTAGGAAAGCTCCTTCGCAGAAGCCCGCACGTCGTTCGGCGTGCGGGCTTCTTTTTTTGCGCCGCCGCCGGCGTGTCGAAGTTTGCGGAATCCGGCCGACCGGAAGAATCGTTACAGAATCGAGGTCCCGTCGCTCGATGAACCACGGATAGCGAGTCGCATTCGTCGGCCGCGCGATGCCGGCGGAGCCGGCAAAGTGCGAGGCTCGCAGGCCATTCCGTTTCGGGAAAGGATTCCCTATGTCTTCCGTTTTCGATCGTCGTACGTTCGGGCGTCGCCTGGCCGGAGCCGTGCTCTCGGCCGGCACGTTCGCAGGCTGCCGAGGCAACCAATATGCCGAGGTGCGCGATCCGGCGAAGGCCGACATGGTCGGCAGCCATGCGGCCGGCGCGGAGACGTTTAAGCCGCTCGTCGAGCAAGCGGTCGGCCAATTGCTGGCCCGGCATTCGGCTCCGCTCCTGACTCCGACCGGCGAACTGGCTCCGCAACAGCCGAAGCGCGTCTGCTTCGTCGCCGTCGAAAACAAAAGCGCCGAAGAGATCGGCGACTTCAAAGACCAACTTTATCAAACGATCGACATGCACATCGTGCAGTCGCAAGCGTTTCAGCCGATCAACAAGCGCTACATCGACGCCGGCCTGATGCAATGCCGTCTCCGGCCCGACGTGCTGCTCGTCCCGCAAAACATGCGCACCTTCGCCGCCGTGATGGAGCAGCAACAGCAGCCGTTCGACTTCCTCCTCTATGCCACGGTGACCTCCGGCACCACGCGCAGCAACAAAGAGATGCAGCGCGACTACCAACTCACGCTCGAAATGGTGAACGTCCACAACGGCTTCTACGATAAGCAAGCGGCCACGATCTCGAAGGGCTATCACCATTCGATGGTCTCGAAGTTGATGAGCCAAGCCGGGCTCAAGCGCTAGCGCCGGGGAGACGCACCGATGGTCCGCTCCCGCAGCCTTGCGCGCATCGCCTTGCTCGTCGTCGGCATCGCTTCGCTGGCGACGCTCGGCGGCTGCGCCACGTATGCCGATCGCCTGACCGAAGTGCGCGACGCCTTCGGCACCGGCAACATCGCCGCCACCGAAGAGACGCTCGAAGTCGGTATGAAGCGCCGCTGCGATCGCAACGTGCTGACGCTCGATCGGGCCGTCGTGCAGCTCTCGGCCGGCCAAGCGAAGGAAGCCGAGCAAGGGCTCCGCGCGATGCGCGACAAGTTCGACCATCTCGAAAAGCCGGCCGTCGGCGAGAAGGCGCTGTCGATGCTCACCGACGCGCAGTCGGAAGCCTATGCCGGCGAAGACTACGAGAAGGTGTTGATCCGCGTGTTTCTTTGTCTCGCGAACTTGATGACCGACGGGCAAGACGTCGGCGCGTATGCGTATCAAGTCGCGGAGAAGCAGCAGCAGCTCATCCACGCGGCGACCGAATCCGACGGCACCAACCCGAAAGCGAACTACCATCGCGTCGCCTTCGGAGCTTATCTCAACGGCGCGATTCGCGAACAGACGCACGCCGACTTCGACGACGTCGAGCGCTCGTGCGCCGTCGTCTGTAGTTGGGAGCCGGAGTTTCCCTATGCGCAGCAAGACCTCGAACGGGCCCGATACGGCAAGCACTCGCAGCCGGGCAACGGCGTGCTGTACGTGATCACGCTCGTCGGCGTCGGCCCTTATAAGGAAGAAGTTTACGAAGAGGCCTCGACTATCTCGCTCCTGATCGCCGATCGCATCTTGAGCGTGCTCGGCAATCAGACTTTGCCGCCGACGATTGCGCCGGTGAAAGTGCCGCGCGTCGTGTTGACGCCGCACGAAGTCGGCGCGATCGACGTTCGGGTCAACGGCTTTCAAGTCGGCCGGACGGCGACGATCACCGATATCGGTCGGATGGCGGTCGAGCAACATGAAGCGGTTTACGACCGGATCGTCGCCGAAGCGGTCGTGCGGCGGATCGTGAAGAAGGGAGTCGTGTACGGCACGAAGGAAGCGCTCGGGATCGAGAAGAATTCGCTCCCCGGCTTCGCGCTCGACGTCGTCGGCGTCGCTTGGGAAGCGAGCGAGTCGGCCGATACGCGCTGCTGGGGCTTGCTGCCCGACAAGATCCAAGTGCTCCGCGTCGAGTTGCCGGCCGGCACGCACGACATCACGCTGCAATCGCAAATGACCTCCGGCCTGCCGCTCGGTCGACCGTCGAACGCGCAAGTCGAAATCGCCGACGGCCGCAACAGCTTTATGCTCGCCAACTTCCCCCTCGGCAACCTCGCCGGCACGATCTCGACCAGCAAGCAATAAAGTAGCAGGCACGTTCCACGTGCCGTAGCCGCACGAAGCTTTGAAGCTAAGTGCAGCATCGCGACGCACGCAGCCTCTGTCCACACGCAGCTCCGTTCAATAGCCCCGGATGCATATCCGGGGCCGTACCGCGATGATCGTTCCGTATCGTTCGTGGCGGACGGCACGTGAAACGTGCCTGCTACTTTGCAGACATGGCCCAATTCTTCGCGTTGAAGTTCGCGGCGCTTAGTGCGATGTTGAACCGCGTGAGGAGACGAGACTCCGACCTCCGGTAGGTTTCGACGCGTTGCTTGTCTATGCGAGACCGGCAACGACGAATCGCGATGGGGAATTTTTAGCCACGGCCGCGCCGCTTGTCGCCGCCGTGGTTGGAACGAATCGAGCGCTAAGCTTGGTCCCTTGCGACGATGGTCGATCGAACGATTGTTGTGAAGACGATCGCTCGATGTCTCTTTCCGGCCTGCGGTGCGTGCGGGTTTGCTTCGGCGAATGATCACGCATCGCGATCCTCGGTCGTCTTGCGTTCGTGGATGAAACGCGAGGCGACAGCCAACGAGGATTGAATTTGCACGACGTTCTCTGCGAAGTTGCAACATCGCAAAGAACGCTTCGCTGCCCTGGGCGTCGTCCGGTGCGTCGTCGCGCGAGCCAGTCTTTCTTCATGCGAAGCAAGCCGGTTCGGGCGGAATGCTCTGCGTAGAGAATCGTTTGACAAGATGCCCAAGCCCGCTCGGGCGACGACGCACGAATGTTTTTCAAGTCGCAAGCCGGCGCGATTATGGCTGTGCTTTGTTTAAGTAGCAGGCACGTTCCACGTGCCGTCAGCCACAGCTGATAGAGAACGATCGTTACGGTGCGGCCCCGGATATGCATCCGGGACTATTGAACGGAGCTGAACGTGTCGCGATCGTGCGTCGTGCTCGAAAGACGCACATGGCTACGGCACGTGGAACGTGCCTGCTACTTTCAAACTACACGCCGTTTTGCTTGAACCAAGCTAGGGCCCGTTTCCAGCCGTCGTCCGCTTTGTCTTTTCGATAGGTCGGGCGGTAGTCGGCGTGGAAGCCGTGCGGGGTGTCCGGATAGAGCACGATCTCGCTCGGCTTGCCCGCCGCTTTGATCGCCGCTTGCATCTTCTCGACGCTCTCGACCGGAATGCCCGTGTCGGCGGCGCCGTAGAGCCCGAGCACGGGTGCTTTCAATTCGCCGGCAAGATCCAGAGGATGCTTCGGATGCAAGGCGTCGACCGCGCTCGTCAGCCTGCCGTACCACGCAACGCCGGCCTTCAACTTCGAACTATGAGCCGAATAGAGCCACACGATTCGTCCGCCCCAGCAGAAGCCGGTGATGCCGAGCTTGTCGACGTTCCCTTTGCCCGACTTCGCGGCCCAAGCGACCGTCGCGTCGAGGTCCGCCAGCACTTGGGCGTCGGGCACTTTCGACACGACCGAAGCGATGATCTTTTGAATGTCGGTCTCTTTCGAGACGTCGCCTTGGCGCGCATACAACTCCGGCGCGACGGCCAAGTAGCCGAGCTTCGCAAACCGGCGGCAGACGTCTTTGATGTGCTCATGCACGCCGAAAATCTCTTGCACGACGAGCACCGTCGGGAACGAGTCTCCCTTGGCCGGCCGCGCTTGATAGGCCGGAATCTCGCCGTCGGCGACCGGGATCTTCACTTCGCCGGCTTCGAGATCCGCGGTGTCGGTCGTGATCGTCTCGGCTGCGACCGGTTGCACGGCCAGCGCGAAGCCGGTCGCCAACGTCGTAACGACGAACTCGCGGCGACTCCAAGCGAAGTTCGGAACCAAGCTCGTCAGATCGTCGTGCAGCGTGTTCTCCTCGAAGGGGGGCGTGCGCTGGGAAGCGTGACGTATCGAGCGGCATTTTACACGCCGCACGCGCGAAGAAAAGCAGCCGGCGTGAGTTCGCCGGCGATATCAACACGCAACGGCTCAGCGCGCGAGGTTTCAGCGCGCAAGGTCCAACGCTTCGTCGACGACGCTTTCGTTCACGAACTCGATATCGCCGGTCGCGACATCGTACATCGCACCGACGATCGCAATCCGCCCCGCGCGAATCAACGGGCCGAGCGTGTCGCTTTCCCGTTGGATCTGCTCGACCATCCGCAAGACGTTCATTCGTGCGACTTGATTGATGAACGCTTCTTGATCGGTATGCGAACAGCGATCGAACTCGCGGCCGTGGTCGTAGTCGATCGATTCCTGAATGCTGCGCAAGATCGGCTCGGCATGTTGGCAGCCGGGCCCTTGCGGAGGGGCCTCGCCGGCAAACGCGGTTCGCACGGCCAACGTCACGGCTCCGCAGCGCGTGTGCCCCATCACGAGAATCAGCTTCGCGCCGGCGACGGCACAGCCGTATTCCAAGCTACCGAGAATCTTGCGGCTCGTAATGTTTCCCGCCACGCGCACGTTGAACACATCGCCGATGCCGGTATCGAATACCAGCTCGGCCGACGAGCGCGAGTCCATGCAGCTGAGCACGACGGCCAACGGATGCTGCCCATGCGCCGTTTCGTGAACCTGCCGGCTGAAGTCGCGCGTCAACGGTCGGCCGTTGCGGAAGCGCTCGTTGCCGTCTTTGAGAATCTGCAACACCTGCGCGGGAGTGAGCGAAGCTTGCAGCTCGCGCGTCGAATGGTCGAGGTACTGGATCCGATCTTCGAGGTGATACTTCGCGCGAAAGCCGAGCATGCTCACTTCGATTTTACGCACCGGAGCGGTTTGCTCGGAGAAGTGGCGGATCAGGTCGAGCACGTCGGGATCGATGTAGTGCGTGTTGCGTGCATCGAGCAGCAGCTGTCCGCCGCGCGGAATCGAATCGAGCGCCTGCGACAACGCCGCCCGATTCAAGAAGCTCACTTGATTTGCGAGCTCGATATGAATCACGTTGCCGCCGAGTTGCTTCTCGACGAATCGCCGAATCGGCCGGCGCAGGTTGCTGCTGAGAATGAAGCTGAGGCTCACGCCGAGGCCGATGAGCATGCCGATCAACAGGTCGGTCGTGACGATCGCGACGACCGTCACGGCGAACGGAATGAACTGATACTTGCCGTCGCGCCACATCTGCTTCATCGTCGACGGGCCGGCGAGCCGCACCCCGGTGATGAACAAAATCGCCGCCAAACAGGAGAGCGGAATGAGGTTCAACCACGCGGGCAACAACGATACGCAGACCAGCAAGAACAAGCCGTGCGTGATCGCCGCGAGTTTCGTTTGGCCGCCGGAGTTGATATTCAGCGAACTGCGCACGATGACCGACGACACCGGAATGCCGCCGAGAAAACCGACCGCGATGTTGCCGACCCCTTGGGCGAGCAGTTCGCGATTCGTCGGCGAGGTCCGCTGCTTCGGATCGATCTTATCGATCGCTTCCAAGTTCAACAACGTTTCGAGCGACACGACCAACGCGATCGCGAGGCCCGCCATGTAAACCTTGGGATTCATCCACTGCGAGAAGTCGGGCCAATGGAGAAACGTCGCGAACTCCGCTGCGTTCGTCGTCACGGGAACCTGCACCAAATGGTTGCCGCCGACTCCCCAGTTGCCGCCGAAAGTGTTGAGCAACATGTTCATGCCGACGCCGAGCAACACCACGACCAGCGGCGCGGGAAACGGCGATTGCTTCAATCGCGGAACCTTGTCCCAAAGAAACAAGAGCGCTACCGACGTGAGGCCGATCACCGTTGCGCCGGGATGAAAGCCGAGCAACTCGCCGAGTTCGGAGAACGTGTTCTCCTGATCGGGCTGGAAGAACGCCATATTCCCTTCGGGATCGGAGTCGAGCCCGAAGAGGTGAGGGATCTGCTTGAGAATGAGAATGATCCCGATCGCAGCGAGCAAACCTTTGATCACCCCCGACGGTACGAACTCGGAAACGACACCGGCCCGCAAGAGCCCGAGGATGATTTGAATCACTCCCGCCACGATGACCGCGAGCAGAAACGTCTCGAAGCTGCCGAGCAGCGCGATCTGCGCCACGACGACCGCCGCGCTGCCGGGCGAAGGACCGCTGATGCTCGTATGCGATCCGCTCAAGAAGCCGACGAGAATTCCGCCGACGACGCCGGCGATGAGACCGGAGATCAACGGCGCGTTCGAAGAGAGCGCGACCCCCAAACACAACGGCAAGGCGACGAAAAACACGACCAATCCCGCCGTGAGATCGCGGCCGATGGTGTCGCGTGAAAACATACGGGTATCGGGCATCAGCAACTCTCCTCAGACGAACGCTGCCCGACGGCGAACCGGATGGCGGCAGGGGATCGAATCCATCCGGCGGTCGGGCTATTGTCGCGACGACCCACGGTCGCCGCGAACCTACGGAACCTGTCTTACCGGACTGTAATTATTACAGTTTCGTAATGTTTGTAGAATGCAGAAAACGGCTGAAATCAAGCTATTTTTACGACATACCCGTATACATGGGTGGTAAACATTAAGGAATCGCCCACCATCGTCGGAGCCGCGGCAAATCGGAGCTCTGCCGAACCGTGCGGGCATATTGAACCTGAGACCGATATCGGGATACTGAACCGCCTCATTTGCAGAGTGCTGCAAGCCCGTACGTTTCCATTCGTATTCAGAGTAAGGACCACGATCATGAGTCGCCCCGGTGCCGTGACGTTTAAGGGAAATCCATTGACGCTCGCCGGCGAGGCCGTGACGGTCGGCAAACCCGCTCCCGACTTTAAGCTCGCGCAATACGAAGGGGGCATGAAGGAAGTGACCGTGGCCGACCTGAAGGGGAAGCCGACGATCATCAGCGTGGTCCCGTCGCTCGATACTCCGGTCTGCCAGATCCAAACCAAGAAGTTCAATCAAGAGCTCGCGAGCTACGGCGACAAGATTAACGCCGTGACGGTGAGCGTCGACTTGCCGTTTGCGATGAACCGCTTCTGCGGCGCCGAGAACATCAAGAACCTGCGCTCGTTGAGCGACTACAAGGATCGCAACTTCGGCAAGAACTGGGGCATGCTCATCGAAGAGTTGCAACTGCTCGCGCGCGGCACGTTCGTGCTCGATGCGGCCGGCACCGTGGTCTATGCCGAGCAAGTGAAGGAAGTCGCCGAAGAACCGAAATACGATGCCCCACTCGCCAAGCTCAAGGAATTGGTCGGTTAACGCTTCCGTCGATCACGTTCGCTACGCCGTCGTCACGGGCTCGGCCGGCGCGCTCGGTCGAGCCTTTGCCGTGCGACTCGCCGAGCGCGGCTACCGACTGGCGCTCGTCGACTTGAACGAAGCGGAGAATCTCGAAACGCTGCGGCTCGTCGAAGTCGCCGGCGGCTCGGGCCGCGTCGAAACGTTCGACGTCACCTCGATCGCGGCTTGGCAAGCGTTGCATGATCGGCTCGCCGTCGAGTGGCCGCGCGTCGATCTCTTGATCAACAACGCCGGCGTGGCGGGTGCCGGTGAAGTCGGCTTGTTTCCGCTCGACGATTGGCAATGGCTCGTCGATGTGAATCTCAAATCGGTCGTCGTCGGTTGCCACACGTTCGCCGAACGGCTGAAGACGAACGCGCGCGGCGCGCATGTCATCAACGTCGCCTCGTTCGCGGCCTTCGCTTGCTTGCCGAACATGGCTGCGTACAACGTCGCAAAAGCCGGCGTGCTCGCACTGTCGGAAACGCTGCACGTCGAGTGGCATCAGTATCGCGTCGGCGTCACGGTCGTCTGTCCGAGCTTCTTCGTCTCCGGCTTGCTGAACGGCGCGCGCCTGCAAACCGAATCGCAGCGCGACTACACCGAGCGCTCGATGCGCGAAGCGAAGTTCTCCGCCGACGATGTCGCCGTGCAAACGCTCGAGGCGATGGCGCACGGCCGGCTCTACGTGATGATGCCGTACAAATCGAAATCGTATTGGTGGCTCAAGCGGTTCTTTCCAAACTTCTTCATGCGCAAAGTCATGCGCAAGTTCGAGCGGCAGGCGAAGCCGACGGAAGGGGAGCCCGATGCTCAGCCTTAAATCGAGCACCGCTCCATGGTGGCTCGACACCGTCGAGCGGCACCTCGAAGAAGTGCTCATCGATCATGCGCACTGCGAAAAGAAAGCGGCCGGCACGGCGCTGAACCTGATCTTCGCCTACGTCGACCGCGTGCCGCTCGTGCGCGAGCTGACGTCGATCGTCCATGAAGAACTCGCCCACTTCCGCTTGGTGCTCGACCTGCTCGAACGGCGCGGCATGCGCTTCCGCCGCCTAGTGCCGAGCAGCTACGGCCGGAAGCTGAACGACTTAGTGCGGAAGCAAGAACCGCACAAGGCGATCGATCGACTGCTGATCGCGGCGCTGATCGAGGCCCGTAGCTGCGAGCGGTTCTGCCTGCTGCGCGATCGACTGCAAGACCGCGAACTCGCCGACTTCTACGGCAGCCTCTACGCGTCGGAAGCCCGACACCACGCGACGTACGTCGAGTTCGCGCGCGAGTTCGGAAATGAAAACGAAATCGCCGAACGGCTTAATCAACTTGCGGAACTCGAAGCGGCGATCATCGACGAAGGGGATGAGCTGGCGCGCGTTCATAGCTAAGAAAACCAGAAACCAGAAGAAGGAAACCAGAATTCGGAAGGGAGCAATACCGAGAATCGCTATGCTCCGGCTTTTGCCTTCTTGATAAGCGTAACGAAAATCGCCGTGAGTTCCGAAGCTTCACTTCTGAGGAGCGAAACCTCTTCGGCCTTGGCGATCTTCGCTTCTTCCAATAGCTCCAACCAATACACGGTCTCTTCCAACTCCATCAGTGCTTGATTGAGCTTGGCTGCGTATTCCGCGGGCGAACGAGCTCGAATTCCTTCTCGATAATTCGCACCGACGGAAGTGCCTGACCGCAAGACTTGCTTTCCGATGACATCTGCTTCGAGCCGTCGCGGCAACGACGCGCTAAGCCTAATAATCCGAAGGGCAAACTCCTTGGTCCGAACTTTCAAATCTTTCATAGCGCGCTCAAGTGAAGCTCCGCTCTTCTGGTTTCTAGTTTCTGGTTTCTGACTTTCCTAGAACGTCTTGCATAGCGTTCCGCCGTCGACCAGCAACACGCTGCCGGTGATGTAGCTCCCTGCGTCGGAGGCCAGAAGGATCGCCGGGCCGGCGAGTTCGCGCGGGTCGCCCCAGCGGCCCAAGGCCGTGCGGTCGGCGAAGGTTTTCTTTTCGGCGTCGGAGAGCATCTTGCCTGGTAGGTCGGTGAGAAACGGTCCCGGCGCGATGCAGTTGCAAGTAATGCCGAACGGGCCGACGTCTTGCGCCGTGGCCTTGCACATGCCGATCAGCGCGGCTTTCGTCGCCGAGTAGGAATTGCGACCTTCCTTGCTGGCGATTCCCATGATCGACGAGATATGAATGATGCGTCCCCAACGGCGCTGCTTCATCTGCGGCACGATGGCGCGCGTCATTGCCATGACGCTGTTCAGATTCAGCTCGATGATCCGATCCCAATCGGCGTCGACGACGGAGTCGATCTGTTGCGGGTTGTTGCTCCCTGCGTTGTTGACCAGAATCTCGATTCCGCCGAGTCGTCCGATCGCGTCTTCGGCCAGCTTCGCCACGGCACCACGATCGAGCATGTCGGCCACGGCGTACTCGACGCGCACCTTGAGCCCGTGCCCGATCTCGGCGGCGGCGGCTTTGAGTTCGTCTTCGTGGCGGCTGGAAATGAAGACGTCGGCGCCGCACTCGGCGAACCCGCGCGCCATCGCCTTGCCGAGTCCTTTGCTGCCGCCGGTGATCAAGGCCCGACGTCCGGTAAGATTAAAAAGTGGGCTGCTCATGGCGGACTCCGCAAGAAGGAAAAAGACGAAAGGGCGAGAAGACGGCGGTGACGAAAGTAGGCGCAGCGACATGATGCGACGCGGCCGGTCGGGTGTCAATCAACGGGGCCTTGCGGCGCCGGCGAAACGTGAATTCAGCAAGTCGCTGCGGCCCAGCCCGACTGCTGGACGACCCTGCGCGTCGTCGAGTAATATAGTCGCTTCGCAAGCTGCAAAATCTTGAGAGGAACGCTTCGCATGGCCGGTAAATATCGCTTCAGTTTCGGACCCTGGAATATCTCGCAAGGAAGCGATCCGTTCGGGCCGGTCGTTCGGAAGGAAGTCGCCTTCGCTAAGAAGATCGCCCGCTATCGCGAGCTCGGTTTCACTTACGTGCAGCTTCACGACGACGACGTCGTGCCGGCCGATTGGGATGTCGCGGCCACGGTGAAGGGGGTCGCGAAGGTGAAGAAGCTGCTCGACTCCGAAGGCTTGAAGGCCGAGTTCATCGCGCCCCGCCTGTGGGAAGACGAGCGAACCGTCGACGGCGGCTACACGGCCAACAGCGCGGCCAACCGGAAGCATGCCCGCGAGCGAACGCGCCGCTCGGTCGACATTGCGCGGATGATGGACACCGATCTGATCGTGCTGTGGCTCGCTCGCGAAGGAACCTACATTCGCGAAGCGAAGGACGCCGAAGCGGCGGTCGGGCTGATCGTCGACGCCGTGAACGACATTCTCGCGCACGACAAGACGATCCGCGTCGTCGGCGAGATGAAGCCGAACGAGCCAATGGATCAAGCGTTCTGTCCGACGGTCGGCCACTTCCTCGGCCTCGCCTATCGGACGGCCGATCCGGCCCGCGTCGGCGTGTTGATCGAAAGCGCCCATAGCATTCTCGCCGGTCTCGATCCGGCCGACGACATGGCCTACGCCCTCTGGCACAAGAAGCTTTGGGGCGTGCATCTCAACGATCAAAACGGTTTGAAGTACGACCAAGACAAATCGTTCGGCAGCGTCGACCTGTGCCGCGCGTTCAACCAAGTCCGGGTTCTCGACAAAGCCAAATACTACGACACCGGCATCGTCGGGCTCGATATCAAGGCGATGCGCACAACGAAGCAAGCCGACGATACGAAGCACCTGGCGAACAGCTTGAAGCTGTTCAATCACTTGCTCGAGCTGGTGCGCAGCGTCGACGAAGCGAAGATCGCCGCCTTCCGCACGGCCCGAGATTACGAAGGGCTCGAGCTTTATATTCTTGAGCACCTGATGGGGAAGTAGGGGTCGGGCAAGTAGGGGTCGGGGGTCAGATAAAACCCTTCTCCCTTCGGGAGAAGATGTCGGCAGCGGCCGACAGATGAGGGGCGGATCGCAGCGAGACAAAGTTCTGCAACCGCTGAGAAGCCGCGCCCCTCATCCGGCCTTCGGCCACCTTCTCCCGCCGGGAGAAGGATTTGATGGTTATCGAAATGGAATCACGAAGATGTCGACCGAGACCGAGACGCCGATCGAAGTGTTGAACCCTACTCTGCCGCGCGGAGGGTATCAGGTTGCGCTGTTCGATTTCGACGGCACCCTTTCCCTCGTCCGCCGCAACTGGCAAGCGGTGATGATCCCGATGATGGTCGACGAGCTCGCCTCGACCGGTACAGCGGAATCGCGCGAAGCGCTCGGCGAGATCGTCGAAGAGTTCGTGATGCGGCTCAACGGCAAGCAGACCATCTATCAGATGATGCAACTCGCCGACGAAGTGACCAAGCGCGGAGGGAAGCCGGCCGAACCGTTGGTCTATAAGCATCGTTATCTTGATCTGCTTTGGGTGCAGATCGAAGAACGCGTCGTCGGCTTGAAGTCGGGCACGATTCCGACCGACGACCTGACGGTGCCCGGCAGCCGCGAGTTGCTGCAAACTTTGACCGATCGCGGGATCACGCCGATCCTCGCCTCGGGCACCGACCTGCAATACGTTCGCGACGAAGTGCAAGCCTTAAAGCTCGATCACTTCTTCGGCGAACGGATCTACGGCGCGCTGGACGACTACAAAAAATTCTCGAAGGCGATGGTCATTGAGAAGATCGTCGCCGATTTGAAAGCATCCGGGGTCGACCCTCGCGCGTTGGTCGCATTCGGCGATGGTTATGTGGAGATCGAAGAGACGAAGAAAGCCGGCGGCACGGCGATCGGCGTCGCCAGCGAAGAGGAGACGCGCCAAGGCGTAAACCTGTGGAAGCGCAACCGGCTCGTCGGAGTGGGGGCCGACATCATCGTCGGCGACTACCGACGCCTCGGCGAACTGCTCGGTTTACTCGGGATTTAGCCGGCCGATTCCGCTAGCGGCGGGGGCCGGCGACTCTCCCCGGCTCGGTTTCGGCAATCGAAAATTCGGCGCGTTGACGATCGACCGGAGCCGACGTAGGATCAGCGCAGAAGGATCCCTATTCAACCAAAGGAAAGGGGGGAAGGTCCGATGCCTTTATTTGAGATCGAGACCGAGTCGCACATTATCATCACTTGGGCAGCCGATCAGGATGCCGCTGCGGCGACCGTGCACGATTGCTATCCCACGGAAAAACCGCTTCGCATTACGAAGCGCCCGCGCGACACGTGGGTCATTTCCAAAGGAGCTTTGGGAATCGCAAGCACGAGCGATCTTTGCCACACGGCCCGCGATTGCTTGCACAAGGCCCACGGTGACAAGGTCCATGCCATTCGCCTCTACATGCACGAGACGGGAACCGATTTGGAACGCTCGCGCAAAGTGATCGAGTCGAATATGGTCATGGGTTGGTAAGGTCGACGCGGTAAACAATCGAGTTCGCAAAACGAAAAAGGGCGACCATCGCAAGATGGCCGCCCTCTTCGTTTCCGTACGAGGTTCGAACCTAAGCGTTACGAACCTAAGCGATCGGCGCGCTTAGCGGTTGAAAGCCAATCCTTGATCGGTTTCCGGCGTCCCGAGCAACTTGAACGTGAACCGCTTGTCGGAGTCGACGCTCACATGCCCGAGCATCGCGCCGCCGTCTTTGCTCTGGAGCACGAGGAGATCGTTCTCGATGCCGTAAGTGCCTGTCAACGTTTGGTTCTTGTCCGCTTGCGCGAACTTCCACACGAACGTCTTATCCGGCGAAAGTTCGACGTCGAACTTCGAGCCGTCCGAGCGTTCCGCTTTCCAATCGCCGACGAGAGCCGCCGGATCGATTTGCTTCATAGCCGGAGCAGCCGAGGTCGTCGCATTCGGATTCTGCACGGCTGCGTCGGTCGTCGGAGCGACGACTTGTGCCGCTTGATCCGGCGTGCTGTTCAGTCGACTCAAGTCGGCGGCGACTTGATCTTGCGGCATCAAGTTCGACGCGATCTTAAACTGCGCGGCGGCATCGGCTGCGTGGCCGGCAGTCATATATTGATAGCCCAACAAGAACCGCGTTTCGGCTAACTTAGGATTTTCCTTCACCGCTGCCTCAAGAGCCCGGAGCTGCGTGGTGTAGGTATCGACGCTCGGATAAAGACTGCTGAGGGTCGCCCAATCCCAGCCCGGTCCGACGGCAAGAACCGAATGGATCGTCGCGGCGGAGTTGCGGTAATCGCCGAGCGCGAACTGCGTCAGCGCACGGAACTCGTGCATCACCGCGTCGGTCGGTTGCAGCTTGATGCCCGCATCAACGGAAGCTAAAGCCGCGGAGTATTCGCCGTCTCTGAATTGCTGACGGGCCGTCTCGAAGTTTTGCGTAGCGATGTCGTTGGTGCTCGGCTGACCCGCTACGGCAACCGGTATCGGCTGAGCGTAGTTGTAGGCGAAGTTGCCGCCGGTGTTGCCGCTGTAGTAGGGATTGTTGTAGCCGAGGTAGCCGCTGCTGTAGCCCATGCTGCCGAGGCCCCAACCGCCGAGCCCCCAACCGGCCGGATAGCCGAGGCTGCTCCCGTAGCCGCCGTAGCCACCTGCGCCGCCGAGGCCACCGAGCCCGGATGTGCCGCCACCTAATAGCGACGACAAGCCGAGTCCGAGGAGCGTGTTGCCGATGCTGCTGTTGCCGCCGAAGCCCCGATAGCCGACGCCGTATGCGGAACCATTGCCGAGATTACCGTAGCCGTTTACGCCGTAAGGGCCGGCTTGATAACCGTTGTACCAAGAATAGCGCGAGTAGCTCGGGCGATAGTTAGGGTTGCCGTAGTTCACGGTCTGGTTGCCGAGGCGAAATTGGTTGTACGCCGGATCGTAGTGGCGAGCGTTGAAGTTTTGCCCGTTGTTGAAGTTGCCGTTGTTCGGGCTTGCGAACGTCCGCGGGCCGTTGTTGTTATTGAGGTTGTTGTTGAAGCGTGGATCGTTTCTGAAACGGGGGTCGTTCACGCGCGGGTCGTTTACCCGAGGATCGTTGCGGCCGTTGAAGGTATTGGCATTCGGGCCGGCGTTCCGGTTAAGCTGATTCGTGTTTGGGTTGTTGTTCCGAACGTTGTTGTTGGTCTGAATATTGTTCGGGTTGTTCGGATGGTTGTGCACGTGTTGCGGCCCGTTGTTCGCGCCGGTCGACAAGGTCGCACCTGCCCCGACTCCGGCAGCCCCGACACCCGCGTTGACGCCGGCTCCGGGATTGTTGTGATGCGGCGGGCCGTTGTGCTGCCCACCCCCCGGATTGCCACCGCCCGGGTTCCCAGCATTCTTCTGACCGCCATTCTGTTGACCACCTTTCTGACCTCCACCTCCGCCTCCTCCACGACCTCGCTGCGCAAAGGAAGGTGTGGCTATGCTCACCAGAGCGAGCGCGACGATTGCGATTTTTAAGACGGATGTTTTCATGACGGATACTCTCGATACGGTTTCAAAAATGGAACTGGATATGAAAAGATCGCCGATACACTTTCGTCCGTTGCGAGACCGTTGTTACGCGATCACGCCCCGGACGAACGTGGCAGGACGACCTTGTTTCAGGCGTTTACTTTTTGCCTTGGACGACGTTCTTCACGGCATCGACCGCTTTCTCGGCGGCGTTCTTGACCTTGCCGGCAGCTTGGTCGATCTTCCCTTCGCGACGAAGTTTGTCGTCGTCGGCGAGCGCTCCGGCGGCTTCTTTCACGCGACCCTTGATTTCATCAGCTTTACCAGACATGGCTTGAGCTCCTATCGGAGAATGAGAATGAACAGCGAAGTGAACGGCGAATGATTTGTGCTGCCACGACTCTCGATAAAGCAATCCTCAGACCGAACCGCACAATTCCGAGCCCCCTTTGACGATCGTAAGGAAAACGCGGATCGAAACGCTCTCTTTCGGCACGCTAAGCCGTGACGAATCGCCGACATCGGCCTGCGAGGCGCATCGTAACTTCGCATGCTGGTTCGAGATCGCGCAGGCTTATCCGATCGAAGCAGCGCAATGGAATCATCGCTGCTAGCAAGGTCGCAGTTGCGAATTGCCCCAAACTGCTGTCATCCGTTCAGCAACATCGTGTCGTCGATCTTGCCGCGATTTGCGGGGCTTCCTATACTCCCGCGCCTCATAATCCGTTAGGGGAGTCCAGAGATGTTGCATCGAGCCCTCCGCACCAGTCGCTCCGCCGCGTTCATCGTTGCGCCGTTTCTTCTCGCGCTTCTCAGCGCAACGACTCCTTCCGACGCACGTGCGCAATCCGGCGTGCCGATCACGGTGAACCCGAATCAACCGGCAACGGTCGCAACGCCGGCCGCCGCAGCGCCCGCCGCCACCAACGGCACGCCGACGAACTTCACCGGCCAATGGCGTTCGCCGAACGGCGAGCTTCGTCCGGCCGGCACGACCGTCCCCGCGAACAATCAGTTCCCGGTGAGCAACGTCGGCACGCGCATCAACAACGGTCTCACGCCGATCGGCGGCACGCCTCGCGCGCCGATCGCGAAAGTCACGAGCGGCAACGGCACGCTCCCGAACAAAGAAGGCCAAATCTGGCGCGAGTACGACATCAGCCCCTACACGGCCCGCGTCACTTCGACGAATCGCCCCGAGCAAGCCCTCGTCGATTGGGTCCTCCGCGAGACAGGCTACGAAGCGTGGCACTCGAATGTCGTCAGCATTCTCAGCGCCGATGCCCGCGTGTTGCGGGTCTACCACACGCCCGACGTTCAAGCCGTCGTCGCCGACGTGGTCGAACGCTTCTTAAACAGTCAGGGAGAATCGCAAGTCGTCAACGTGCGCGTCGTTTCGGTCAGCGGACCTAACTGGCGCACACGCGCGCAAGCGGCCTTGCAACCCGTGCCGGTGCAAACGCAAGGGATCTCCGCTTGGTTGATCGCGCGCGAGAACGCCTCGCTGCTCGTCACCGAGCTGCGCAAGCGTTCCGACTTTCGCGAACATAGCGCGCCGCAGTTGTTCATCTCTAGCGGGCAATCGTCGGTCGTCAGCCTTACGCGTCCGCGACCTTACACGGCCGACATCGTGATGCGGCCGGATGCGTGGCCCGGCTACGAGGCCAAGGCCTCGCAATTCGACGAAGGGTTCTCGATCGAGATCAGCCCCCTGTCGTCGCTCGACGGTCGTTCGATCGACGCCGTCGTGAAGGTCAACATCGACCAACTCGAACGACTCCAAACGTTGCCGGTCGAAGTTCCCTCGGCGGTCGCCCCACGGCAACGGACCGAGATCGCCGTGCCGCAAGTCAGTCAGTTCCGCTTGCACGATCGCTTCCGCTGGCCGGCCGATCAAGTGCTGGTCGTGAGCCTCGGCGTCGTGCCGATTCCGTCGGCGACCGAGGCCTCCGCGGCGGGTGGTTTCCGGATGCCTGCCATGCTTTCCGGTGGTCCCGATCGTGGGGAGATGCTGCTGTTTATCGATAGCCGCAGCCCGACGTCGACCGCTGCCGCGCCGACTCCGACCGTGCAAACTCCGTCGCTCACGCCGATCGTCGGCGGTTTGCCGAACATGCCGCTGACGCCGTCGCGTGCCCGCTACTAAGCCGCCGTGCGTACGCTTATCGAAGGGGTGTCGAGCCCGATGCGGCGGTCCCTTCCGGTCGGTGGCGGGTCGGAATACAATAGTCTGACCGAATCGTCTCCCCTTCTCCCGACCTGATCGCCCGGCGATCGTGTCGGTTTTTTCATCTCGCTTTGAGAATCCATGAGTAGCCCTTCTCCGACGCGGCGTGTTGCGATTACCGGCCTTGGTTTGATCAGCCCGCTCGGCAATTCGCACCAAGCTCTCTGGGAAGGTTTGTCTTCCGGTCGGAGCGGCATCTCGCCGCTGGAAAACGGCCAAGGCGCGGCGCTCGCGGCTCCGTTCGCCGGCGTCTGCCGCGACTTCCATGGCGACATCGACGACTTCGGCAATGTCGAAGGAGACAAAAAGAAAGCCATTCGCAAAGGCCTCAAGGTGATGTGCCGCGAATGTCAGATGGGGGTCGCTGCGGCCGAACGCGCCTTGCAAGATGCCTCGCTGTCGCTCACCGGCCGCGATCCCGAACGCTGCGGCGTCGTCTTCGGCACCGACTACATGCTGAGCGAGCCCGAAGAGTTCGGCTCCGGCATCCTGGCCTGCACGGATGAGGAACGGAAGTTCCAATTCGAGAAATGGGCGCAGCAGGGGATGACGAAAATGACCCCGCTCTGGCTGCTCAAGTACCTGCCGAACATGCCGGCCAGCCATATCGCCATCTACAACGACTTGCGCGGCCCGAACAACTCTCTCACGCTGCGCGAAGCCGCGGGCAACCTCGCGGTCGGCGAAGCGCTGCGCGTCATCCAGCGCGGCCATGCCGACGTAATGGTCGCCGGAGCGACCGGCACGCGCATTCACACGATGAAGGCGGTCCATGCCTCGTTGCAAGAAGAGCTCGCTCCCGGCACCGGCCCGCATGGTGTGATCGAGCCCGCCAAGGCCTGCCGCCCGTTCGACGCCGATCGCACAGGTGCGGTGCTGGCCGAAGGCTCGGGTGTCGTCATCTTGGAAGAACTCGAACACGCGCGGGCCCGCGGAGCCACGATCTACGCCGAGCTCTCGGGTGCCGGCTCGTCGACCGCGGCCGATAAGAACCGCGTAGCGCTGCGCGACCTCGCGCTCGCCAATGCCATTCGCGCCACCCTCCGCGATGCGGGTGCGACCCCCTTCGCCGTCGGGCATATTCAAGCGCACGGCCTAGGCACGCACGGCAGCGACGAAGCTGAAGCGCGGGCCATTCGCGATGTCTTCTCCGGCGCGGGAGTCAACGTACCGGTTACCGCCGCGAAGAGTTACTTCGGCAACCTCGGTGCCGGCAGCGGCATGGTGGAGCTCATCGCCGGCGTGCTGTCGCTCTACCACGATCTGCTTTTCCCGACGCTCAACTACGACAAGCCCGACGCGAATTGCGAGCTCAATATCGTGCGCGAAGCGAAGTCGCCGGGCAACTCGTTCTTAAACCTGAGCGTTACTCCGCAAGGGCAGGCTTCGTCGGTGTTCGTGAAGCGGTACGTCGCCTAAGCCGGGCCGCAATCGCAAGCCGGCGACATCCCCTTACGAAATTCTCACGCAATCGCCGGGATTTCCACAGCCCGCACGGCTCCCGCGCGCTAAAGCGAATCGATTGCGATTTCGGCCCAGCTTGAGACTTGCCGCTCCTGCGGTCGGCCGCTACTGTTGAAGGTATGAAGCCCAAAGAGCCCGAACTCGATCGATTCGGTTTTCCCATTCCGCCGGGGTTCGACGAAGCCGGGCCGAGAGATCCGAACGCCCCCCCGCCGAACACGGGACGTCGGATTCGTTTCGTGCTACGCATGGCGGTCGTCGCCGCGCTGCTGGCGCTCATTTGGAACCATTACGATCTCGGCCGCGTGATTCGCGACGGCTTCGGGCGGCATCTCGGAGAAGAAGCCCTCAAGCTCTACTTCAACAACGATCTCAGCGGCGCACTGGCGACGGCCGATCGTGCGGTTGCGTGGAGCCCGGAAAACGCCGAGCTACTGTTGATCCGCGGGGAGTTGAAGCGGCTCACCAAAGACTATCGCGGCAGCCTCGCCGACGCCGAACAAGCGGCTATCTTGAATCCTTCCGACCCGAACGCACAAAGCCTGCGTCGGCAGATGTACTTTTATCTGCACGAACACCACAAGGCCGCGGCAGCGGCGACGGAATCGCTCGCCAAAGGTTTCGGCGAGCGCGCGATTCTGCTGAACGATCGAGCCTACGCCCGCGCACTCGGCGACTTCGAGCTCGATGAAGCCCTCGTCGACATCGACGAAGCCCTGCGCTTGAGCACCAACGACAACTCGTCGCTGATCGATACGCGCGGCTACGTGCTCTTTCGGCAGAAAAAGTATCCCGCCGCGATCGACGATCTGAACCGCGCGATCGGGCTCACCGAGAAGATTCACAAGGAACTCGAAGCGGCGATCGCGGGGCGCGTGTTGCGCGGGAAACTCTCCAAAGACTACGGCGCTCAGATCAAGAGCATCGAGCAAAACCTCGCGGTCATGTATCACCATCGGGGCGAAGTGTACGAGAAGCAAGGGAAAGCCGACGAAGCCAAGCGAGACTTCGCCACCGCCGACCAATTCGGCTTCAATCCCGAAGAAGGAGTTTATTAGTCGGCGACACGGGCTTCTTCCGTCGTCGAGCTGCCGGCATCGACTTCTGCCGGCACAGACTGCTCTTGTTCGCTGCGCGTGATTTTCCGTAAGATCGCCGGCGATGAATCCTCTGCTCGCCATCGCCGATGTCGACTCGAAGCGAACCGATCGCGCCGCGCGCGGCAATCGTCGCTTGAGCGCCCTCCCCTCGGCTTCGGGCACTCCCGAAACTTACGATAACGGCGACATGCAGTGGGAGATCCTGCCTGCTTGGCGCGACCTCATCGCGCGCGACGGCCTGCCGATCGAGCGCTGGCTGCGCGAAGGAGCCGCCGTCGTGGTAAAGCGCGGAGCCGGGCGAACCGTCTATCGAGTCGATCTGCCGGAGCGCTCGTTCTTCATTAAGCATCTTCGTTCGGCGGGGATGCTGCAATCCTGGAAGCACCTTTTTCGCGAAGGAGCTTGCCGGCGCGAATATCGCCGTGCGTGGGAACTCGCCGAGCGTGGCGTACCGGCGACACGCCCGATCGGAGTCGGCGAGCAGCGTCGCGGCGTTCGCGCGCGCGACAGCTATCTCATCACCGAAGCGATCCCGGAAGCCTGCTCGCTCGACGAGTACGTCGCCGTGCATCTGCCGCGGGTCCCGCCTGCGCAGCGCAACGAGCGACGCCTGCGCCTGATCGAAGCGGCGGCGCGGCTCTGCGCCACGGCCCATCAAGCCGGCGTCTTCCATCACGACTTGCACGGCGGCAACATACTGATCGCCCATGCCGAGGCGGTCGCCGCGCAAGACCGACCTCCGCAACTCTACTTGGCCGATCTGCCGAGCGTGACGATCTCCGCCGGGCTCGACGAGGCCGGCACGCGCGAAAGCCTTGCGATGCTGTGCGCAGGCTTTCTCAGTCGGATGTCGGAAACCGAGCGCCGGCGATTTTGGAAAGCCTATCTCGTCGCACGGCCGGAATTCCGAGTCGCCGACGTCGAACGCTCGGGCCGAGCGATTCGCAATGCGGCCTTCGCCTACGCGCGGCGCATCGTGCGCAAGCGCGACAAGCGCGCCTGGACCGACAATCGAGACTTCTACTGCTTGGAAACCGCCGAAGGATTTGCACACGCCGTGAGCGATCTGCCGCGCAAGACGGTCGAAGAACTGCTGCACTCGCCCGAGCGCTTGTGGCAGGCGAACGTCGATCGACCGGTGAAGATCAGCCACGGCAGTCTGGTCGTCGAAGCCGAGTTGCCGCTCGACGACGGCGCGCTGCGCGTCGCGGTGAAGGACCATGAAGACTACCTGCTCACGGAGTGGCTCACCGGCGCGCAAGACCTGCACCTTTACGGTTGGGATCTCGCCCGCCGCGGCTCGGCGAACCGACGGCATTGCGTGCGCCGCGGCGCGGAAACGCTGGGCCGACTCGTCGGACGACTGCACGACCAGGGCTTCTCGCATCGCGATCTCAAGGGAAACAACCTCCTGCTGCGCGAGGTCGATAGTGGTGCAAATGCGCCGAAGGTCGAAGCGTTTCTCATCGATCTCGACGGGCTGCGCTTTCGCGGCCATGTCTCGTTCGCCTCTTGTTGCAAGAACCTGACGCGGCTTGCTCTGAGCGCCGAGATGCATCCTTGGATCTCGCAAACCGATCGGCTCCGCTTCCTACGCGCGTATCTCAAACGCATGCCCGAGAACCGTCGCACCTGGAAGACCTGGTGGCGCACGGTCGGTGGCCGGCTCGCCGCGGAATTGCAGCAAATTCGCGCGACGGGAAAGATCATCAACTAGCGCGATCTTTCCCGCCGCAGCGATTTTGCATTGCGCGCAGCCTATTGGATCGGCTCCACGCTGAGCGTGTGCTTCACCGGCACGACCAGCTGCTTCACGTCGGCGTCGAGTTTGGCGTGCTTCACCATCATCCGTTCGCCGATCTTCTTATAAGCGGCCGCGATTTCCGGGTCTTCCTTCGCTTCGGCCGGAATATTGCGGAAGTTCGTGATCACGTTCTTGATCATGTAGGTCTCGAGCGATTGCTTCGCCGCGATCGCGGCGAGTAGTTTTTGAAATGCGCCATCGAACGGCGTCACGGCGAACTCATCCATCAGATTCACGCCGGCCGTGAGTTGCTCGCGGGTAAACGTCTTCGATTCATTGCCCCAGGTGACTTTCGCTTTCGGCGCTTCGAGGTTCGCGACCTTGAGCGTATAGCGATTCAGGTCGGCATTGAACGCCACGAACGGTAAGATCGTCCGGGTCGGGCTGGCCGGGTCGCCGTCGAAACAGAACGGCCAGCGCGTGCTTTCCAGTTCGACTTTGCCGCCGCCGCTGCTCTTCATGTCGACGTTGATCTCGCCGATGTTGCCATCGACGCCAAGCCCCTTAAGAAACGCATAGGCCATCAATAGTTGGCCGTTCGTGCCGGGATGGAAGCCGTCGCCGCCGCAGACGGGATACTTCGGCCCCAGCTTCGCTTGGGCCTTCTTCATCGTGTCGTACATGGCGGAATGGACGTCGGCGAAATTCTGCTTGGTCTCTTCGGCGAGCTTCTTGTCGATATCGCGCAGGTGCGCGAGGTTGTCATTGTACGACTCGTGCGCAGGCTTGCCGTCGGCGAACATCTGGCCCGGGCGAAAGAAATAGTCGTCGACCGCTCCCGGCGATCCGACGACGACCTTGGTCACGCCGACGCCGGCGAGCTTCTTCAAGATGTCGCGCATCGCCTTTTCATAGGTGCCGCCGATCTGATCATCGAATGGTTTATAAGAGCCGTCGTTCATGCCGTAGCACAGCGTGGCGACGTTCGGTTTGAACGCTGCAAGATCGTTCTCTAACCGCGCCGCGAAGCCGGGGGCGCGCTCGCCGCTCCAACCGAATTGAAACACGCTCACGTCTTTCACGCCCGAGCAAGCGAGCAAGTACGCTTCCATGTATTTGCTATACAGCTTCTGCTCGGTGATCGAATCGCCGACGATCGCGATCCGCGCGCCGGGCACGACCAGCATCTCGGCTGCCACGGCAACCGACTGCGCAAAGGAAACGACGAGCGCAAAAATTCCGCCGGCAAGCAGAGCGCCGCGGCAACGAAACGACCTAAAGTCGGAAAACGAACGGCGCATCGGGTACTCCTCGGAAGGTAAAAATCGATGGGTGGGGCTGGAAGGCGGGTTTCGTTGTACCGAATTCGGCGTGAAAATCCACTCGCCGCAGACTAAAACGATAGGAAAGATCGCTTGAGAATTTCAACTCGCCGCCATACATCCATCCCCGGAAAAGAATCACCGACATGATTTCGCGCAAGACTCTCCTCACGCTCCTCACGATTGCGAGTTGCCTGCTGTCTTCGACCTCGGCACGACAAGCCCAGGCTCAACAGCCGGGCAAATCTCCGCATATCGTCGACGAGCCGCCGCTCTCTCCGGCCGAGCAACAAAAGAAGTTTCATCTGCCGCCGGGCTTCGAGATTCAGTTGGTCGCCGCAGAGCCCGACATTCGCAAGCCGATCAACATGAACTTCGACTCGGCCGGCCGGCTCTGCGTAACCGGCTCGATCGAGTATCCGTATGCCGCCGAGGAAGGCCAAGGGCGCGATACGGTCGTGCGCTTCGAGATCGGGCCCGACGGACGAGCCGTGCGCAGCGAGACGATCGTCGCCGGCTTGAACATTCCGATCGGCATCTCGCCGTGGAATAAGGAACTGTTCGTCTTCAGCATTCCGCGCCTGCTGCGCTGTCGCGACGTCGACGGCGACGGGAAATTCGAAGAGAAGACGCCGCTCATCACCGGCTTCGGCGCAAAAGACACGCACGGCATGGTCAACAATATTACCCCTTGGATCGACGGCTGGATTTACACTTGCCACGGCTACTCGAACCAATCGGAAGCGCGCGCCGCCGATGGTTCGACGATCTCGATGCAGTCGGGCAATACGTTTCGTTGGCGCCCCGATGGAACGCACATCGAGCAGTTCACGCATGGCCAGGTGAACCCGTTCGGCATGGCGTTCGACACGCTCGGCAATTTGTTCACCGCCGATTGCCACACGTTGCCGGCATATCAAATCCTTCGCGGCGGTTGGTACCCGAGCTTCGGCAAGCCGCACGACGGGCTCGGCTACGCTCCTTCGATCATGAAGCATCAACACGGCTCGACCGGCATCTCGGGCATCGTCTATTACGCGGCCGAGCAGTTTCCCGAGGAATATCGCAACACGATCTACATCGGCAACCCGATCACGAACCGCGTGAACCACGACAAACTTACGACGCACGGCAGCAGCTACGAAGCGCTCGAGCAGCCCGACTTTCTCGCGTGCGACGATCGCTGGTTTCGCCCCGTCGACTTGAAGCTCGGGCCCGACGGCGCACTCTACATCGCCGACTTCTACAACCGCATCATCGGACATTATGAAGTGCCGCTCGACCACCCGCAGCGCGATCGGGAGCGCGGGCGGATCTGGCGCGTCGTCTATACCGGCAAGGGAGCCGCGCAACCGACGATGCCGAACGTCGCCAAGGCCGACGGCAAAGAACTGCTGCAACTTCTTGGTCATGAAAATCTCACGGTGCGCACCTTCGCGACGAACCGGCTTGCGGCCGAACCGGAACTCGTCGACCCCAAGGCTCTCGAATACCTGCTCGCTACCACGGCATCCTCGCAATCGGTGCCGGGACGCATCCACGCCCTGTGGATCTTGGAACGCACCGGCCGACTTTCCGAAGCATTGCTCGCCGCGGCGATCGACGACGCCGATCGGACGCTGCGCGTGCATGCGCTGAAACTTTTGGCGGAGCGCGACGCTGCAAAGGTCTCGCCGCCAGACCTCGCCCGCATTCGTGCCAAGCTCGGCGATGCCGACCCGTTCGTGCGCCGTGCGGCGGCCGATGCGCTCGGTCGGCATCGGAACGCGGAGAACATCGCGCCTCTTCTGGCCTGTTGGAAAGCGACTCCGGCCGACGACACGCACCTGATCTACACGCTGCGCATGGCGCTGCGCGATCATCTGTTGCTGCCGGGAATGTATGCGCAATTGCCGAGTATCGTCGCGTCGGGAGATGCCGCGACGACGCAACTTTGCGACGTAAGCCTGGGAGTGCCGACGGCGGAATCCGCGGCCTACGTGCTTGAGAAACTCGGGCAAAATCCGAAGGTCGCCGGCGCGGCCGAATGGTTGGCGCATGGAATTCGCTATCTGCCCGAATCGCGTTTGGCCGACGCTTACGCCCTGCTCGCAATTCGCACGACGCAGCCTTTGGGTCAGCGCCTCGAATTCTTCCGCACTGTGCAAAAAGCCTCGGCAGCGCGAGGCGCGAAGATTCCCGCCGAGATTCTGCGCGACGAAGAGCTCTTCATCGGCGCGCTCATGAAAACAGACGATGTGAATCTCGTGCGCCAGGCCATCGAGGTGGCGCGCGATATGAAATCGGAAAATCTTTTTCTCAACCACCTCGAGCCGCTGACCACGGCGCAAGCGAAGTTCGCCGATCTGCGCGGCCCGGCGCTCGAAGCGGCCGTGGCATGCAACCGCAAAGCGGGGCTTGCGCTCGGCCAAGGGCTGTTGGCCTCGGCCGGCGAGCCGATTGCGCTCCGTCAGAAAGCGGCCCAAGTGCTCGGCAGCCTCGGCGACGACGCTGCCGCGCAAGCCGCCTTGGCCTCGCAACTCGCGACGGCTCCCGAGCGGCTCGGCGTCGAGATCGCCGCGGCCCTGGCGAACACGAAAGGGGGAGCCGCGTTGTTGTTGGAGTCGGTGGAAAAAGGAAAGGCGACGCCGTGGGTGTTGAAAGAGCAAGTCGTCGTGCGGAACTTGAAACGGAGCGGCATCGAGGAAGCGAATCCGCGCTACCAAGCGTTGACGCAGAAGCTTCCGGCCCGTAACGATCGGCTGGCGAAGCTGATCGAAGAACGCCGGAAGAGCTATGTCGGCGCGAAGCCCGACATGGAACTCGGCAAAGCGTTGTTCGTCAAGAACTGCCGCATCTGTCATCGCCTGGCCGGCGACGGTAATAAGATCGGACCCGAGCTCGACGGCATCGGCGTGCGGGGGCTCGACCGCATCTTAGAAGACGTGCTCGACCCGAACCGCAACGTCGATCAGACGTTCCGCGCGCTGCAGATCGAAACAAAAGACGGCCGGGTGCTGACCGGCCTGCGGCTGCGCGAAGAAGGGGAATTGATCGTGCTCGCCGATGCGCAAGGGCAAGAGCTGCGCATTCCTCGCAACACGATCGAAGAACAGACGGTGTTGCCGAGCTCGCCGATGCCGAGCAACGTGGCCGACTTGTTGAACGAGACCGACTTCCGGCACCTCATCGCTTATCTTCTCAGCCAGCTAGCGCCTGCCGCGACCCAGCCTGCATCCCCGGCGAAGTGATCCGGCGCGCAAAAAAATCCGCGACGGACGCTCGTAAGGTTCGAGTCGCCCGTCGCGGATCGTGTCGTCCCAGTACCGTACTATCCTGCGCCGTACTACTTATTGAGTTCGCCGTCGTCGACGAGTTCGTTCTGATCGCGGGTGACCAGCGCGGCGAGAACCGCGATGTCGATCTTCTCGCTCAAGAACTTCACCGAAGCATCGCCGAAGGCGACGTGGGCGCCTCCCGCATGGAAGCTATAGATGGCTCCGGTGCCGTCGGTGCCGTAGGCCACGTTGTTACCGCCGGTCGTGGCGCTGGTCGTTATATCTTCGACCTGAGTACCGTTCGCGGCGTTGATAGCGAAGGGACCGATTTCGGTCTCACCGTCACGCGTGTATCCTTGCAAACGAATGTCGTTCGCATTTCGCGACCAACCGCCGCCGTTGACCCGAATCGTCTTCAGATCGGAACTGACCTTTTTGCCGCGACGATAAAGATAGGGCCGGGCATGCGATTCGGCGATCAGAATCGTATGCGAGAGGCCGTCGGTCACGTCGGCCAAGCGCGACTTGAGGTTCGGAGGCATAATGCCCGGGCCGGTCGCGTTGACGTAAGCACCGAGCGTTTTCGTCGAAGCGTAGGTGCCGCCGGTCGGCGTGCCGCCGGTTTGGGCGATGCCGAGCGTACTCCCCGGGTTCGGGCCGTCGATGCCGGCGGTGACCCCTGACGGAGGCGTACCGGTCGGCGTAAACAGGCGGACGTCGACCGAGCGAACGCTCGCGTAGTCGGTAATGCCGACCGGAGTCGTCGCCCCGGCGACCAAGACCGTGCCGGTGCCGAAGGCCGTGGCGGCGTTGGGTTGGTCGTCGTAACGATCCGGCTGCGGCGAGGCGGTGTCGATCAGCACCGGAATTTGCGTGGAGGTGACGGGAAGGTTAACGACGTTGTACCAATCCTTCGAGAAGTCGTAGCGCGTGTAGAGATCGCGACGTTCGAGTTGCGGCAAGACATGCGTGATCCAGCCCGTGCGCGGCTTGGTGTCGCCGGGAACGCGTCCGGCAACCGGGAAGTTCCCGACTTGAGCTTCGTGGTTCAAGACGGCCAACGCGATATTGCGCAGATTGCTTTGGCTGCCCGAGCGCTTGGCGGTGGCGCGAGCCCCTTGCACTGCCGGGAAAATCAACGCGGCCAAGGCGGCGATGATCGCGATGACGACCAACAACTCGATCAGGGTGAAACCGCGCGACTTGCGGCGATACCACCGATTCGTAAGAGAAACCTTCATGTGAGAACACTCCCTAGAAAAACGTGCGAAAGAAAATGGAAAAGCGAGATGGAAACGGAAAGTGAATCGTGTTGTGCGCGGTTCGCGGCTAGTCGTCCGTGCGTCTTAGGTGCGACGGACGCCGCCGGGCTTCATAACGTGGATCGGCGGTAGCTGAATGGATGCGGTCGGCGACTCGAGCGGCGGCGTGATGTTGATCCTGAGCGGCGTCGTGTGGACCCGTTGAAAGCGTCGTGGTACGAGGCTCCCGGCTTCTTCCGGCGAAATCTCTTCTCCCGGCGGAATCGGACGATACCAAGCCACGGTGACGGCGAACTTTCCCGCGGTTGCGCCGTCGCGATTGTCGACCGTCTTTAAGGAAAAACGGCCGTTCGGTCCGACGATGGCCGAAGCTAGGCAAGGCTTCTCTCCCGCGACCGGATGAAACACGACCCGCGCTCCCTCGGCCGGCTTGCCTTCGACGAACAACGTTCCTTCGACTGCATAGACCGGAGCCTTCTCTTCTTGCACCACAGCGACGGCGGGAACTTCTTCCGTAGCGAACTCGCCCGGCTCCTTCACCATCGAGATCACGGCCGAAGAGATCACGGCGAGCAACGACACCAACACCAAAGCGCGACTCCAAGCCGAGTCTTCCTTCCGCGGCGCCTGAATGGTGTCGATCACCGGCTCAGGCCGAGCGCGAGGAATAACGGTCAGGCAATCGACCACCTCTTCCACGCCCGCCGTGCAACGTGCCAACTCGAGTGCGCGCTTTTGTCCGTCTTCGCCGACGATGCGGCCCTTCAAGATCACGACTTTTCCGCGCGCATCGAGGTCGATCGAGCGGAATAGCTCCGGCTCGTACGACATCAACACTTCGGCGACACGGCGCATCAGCGCAATGTTCATCCCTTGCTTCTGTAATTTAAGTACACGGTCTTGCATAACGAACTGCCCTGACGAACTTCCGGAACTGCGAACGCTTCGTCGGCGACCGAAAAAATTCGGCCGGCTCAATCCGACGATGTTTCCGCGTGGGGAGACTGAAACACGCCGGCGACTATCGACGACAACGACAACTCGACGTCTCAGATCGCACGACTCGCGAGTCGGTCTCGCGAGCGGGCAATCGAGAAGATCGAGGCGATGCAGCGAACGGGCTCAGCGTGCTTAGGCAAAAGAAGTTCGATCGGTCGGCGGTAGGGTGGGATTCGGTAGGCATAGTTTTTTCTCTTCCTGAGATCCTGCTTTCTCGTCCTAAGAAAGTTTCTCTCGTTGAGAACATGCCTCCGGCAGACCGGTGAGCAGCGCTGGCGAATAAAAAGTGTTAAGGGTGCGGCGATGAGTAATGGTGTTGGGCGTGCGTGCGGTGCGTACTAACTCTGTTTCGTGCTAACGGAGTCGTGTCTTTTCGGTTCGTTCGATCTGGATCGCGAGGCCGTCTTGGACGGTGATCACGACCTGGCCGAACTTCAGGCCCGTCAGCGCTTGCCGAACCTGCTGAAGAACCCATTGCAGGTGCTCTTCACGGTTGCGGGTCGCCGACGGGGCAGGCCGTTCGTTGTCTTGCGAGCCAGTGCCTTGAGGGCCTTGGGAAGCGGAGTCGTTCATGGGTACGGCTTTGCCGAAATCCTTTCTCGAACCCGATTCCGTGGTCGGCGATCTAGACACAGGGACGACTCCGGCATAATGTTCAGTAACATTATCAACATGCTTTCCAGACGGACTGTTACAATGCGAACCCCGTGCCAATTTGCGAACACGTGTTTTTCACGTGCTTTTTGGAGAGCCATTAGCGATCATAACGAAGACCCACTCAGATCCGTTAAATAACACGGGTTTTCAGTTTCCTGACCTAGACACCCAGCGAATCCCACGGACGCAAGCATGGAACGCTTTGCCCCTTTTCTTCTCAGCGTTTGGCGCGAAGCCTGCCGGCATATCGAAATCGGCGAGGCGGTGGCGCAATCCGCCCCGACGCTTTTTCAACGCACGCCGATCAATCTCGTGCTGATCCGCCGCTTCGATGCGGAACGACACACGCTCGAAACGATCGCCACCGGGGTTTGCCGCCCGTGCTCGCCACCGCAGCAACATCGGCATCCGTTGACCGAACAACAATTCGCCGCCGTGCTCGCGTGGTGCGCTCGCAACACGCTGCTGCACGGCGATGCGCGGCGTCTCGACGAACTCCCCGCCGGCGTGCTGCCGGAAGATCTGGAAGGGGAGGTGATCATCGGTCCGTTGAACGCCGAGCATGGCCCGGTCGGTCTCGCGATCTTCGCGACGCAAGCGCCGCGGCATTTTCAAGACCGGCATCTCGAGATCGTGCAGCACTTGCTCGAACCTTTCACGGCTTGGATCGAAAACGATCGTCGTCAGCGCGAGCTGCGCGTGCTCCGCGAAGCGGCCGAGGCCGACAATCGGACCCTCCTCTCGAAGCTCGGACGGGCCGGCATCACCGACAAGATCGTCGGCGAAAACACCGGCTTGCGCGAAGCGATGCAGCGTGTGGAACAGGTCGCGCGCACCGACGTTCCGGTCTTGATTCTCGGCGAGTCGGGCTCCGGTAAAGAGGTCGTCGCCCGCGCGATTCACGAACGCTCGAATCGTGTGAAAGGGCCGTTTTTACGGGTCAATTGCGGTGCCATCTCCCCCGACTTGATCGACTCGGAATTGTTCGGACACGAGAAAGGAAGCTTTACCGGTGCGGCAGGCCAACGCAAAGGTTGGTTCGAGCGAGCCGACGGCGGCACGCTCCTGCTCGATGAGTGCGGCGAGCTGACGCCCGGCGCGCAAGTGCGGCTGCTTCGCGTGTTGCAAGACGGCACGTTCGAGCGCGTCGGCGGCGAGTCGCAGGTTACCGTGAACGTCCGGATCATCGCGGCTACGCATCGCAACTTGGAAGCGATGACGAAAGACGGCAGCTTCCGCCAAGACCTGTGGTATCGGCTGTCGGTGTTTCCGATGCGGCTGCCGGCGTTACGAGAGCGCAAGACCGATATCGCGTCGATGGCGGCGCACTTTGCGCAGCGCTCGGCCCAGCGCCTCGGCATGCCGCTGCTGGCTTTGGAGCACGACGACATCGAGCGGTTGATCGCGTACCCCTGGCCGGGGAATGTTCGCGAGCTGGCCGCGGTGATCGAGCGAGCCGTGATCCTCGGCGAAGGGCGGCGCATCGACGTCGCGAAGGCGCTCGGGAATCAGCCGACGCTACCCGATCGGTCGTTGCCGGTAGTCGTGGAATCGCCGGAAGCGTCGCAAACGTATCCCTCCGTGCCGGCACTGAACGGCAGCAAGTTTCCGACTTTAGACGAGGCGATGGCTTTGCATATCGAAGCGGCTTTGATAAGAACCCAGGGTCGGATCGAAGGGCCATTCGGAGCGGCACGGATTTTGCGGATAAATCCGCACACACTACGGGGGCGAATGCGAAATCTCGGGCTCGACTGGCAGCGGTTTCGCAACCCTCGCGACGGACTTTAATTCGCTCCCTTGAGCTTTTCGACGCTCTGAGCCCTTCGACCACCGATGTCGAACGGGCGCATTGTTGCGTTGTGCAACTCTCTTGTCGAAAACAATTTACGCCAAAATCGTCAAGCTAGAAATCAATCATTACGATAACGATCAACATAGTTATCTAACCACTCACTCTTCTTTGTATTACGCCTTCCGTTAAAAGGGTCTCTTCGATGTCAACCGGTTCGAGTCTTCTTAGCCTCTCGCGTCGTTCCCTGCTTTCGCTGGCCGGAGTGAGCTTCGTCGGCATGGCACTCTGCGGTTGCAGCGACTCGAAAACTACGCCGAGTGGCTCCGCCGGGGGCTCGGCCGCGAAGAAGGAAATCGAACTACTGAACGTGTCGTACGACCCGACGCGTGAACTTTGGAAGCAGATCAACGAAGCGTTCATCCCGAAATATGAGAAGGACAGCGGCAAGAAGCTGTCGATCAAGCAATCGCACGGCGGCTCGTCGAGCCAAGCTCGTTCCGTGATCGACGGCCTCGACGCCGATGTCGTCACGCTCGCCATCTGGCCCGACGTCGATCAGATCCGCAAGGCCGGCCTGATCGCCGAGGGTTGGGAAAAGCGACTCCCGAATCACTCGCTGCCGTACACGTCGACGATCGTTTTCGTGGTCCGCAAGGGAAACCCGAAGGGGATCAAAGACTGGGCCGATCTGATTCGTCCGGACGTGAAGGTCATCACGCCGAGCCCGAAGACCTCGGGCAACGGGAAGCTGAGCTTCATCGGAGCTTGGGGTTCGGTCACGACACGAGGCGGAAGCGCCGAAGACGCGCAGAAGTTCGTCAGCGCGCTCTATAAGAACGTGCCGGTTCTCGACTCGGGAGCTCGCGGCGCCACGGTCACGTTCGCGCAACGAGGCATCGGCGACGTCCACCTGACTTGGGAAAACGAAGCCCATTACGAAATCGCCGAAGCGAAGGGGGAACTCGAAATCATCAATCCGCCGGTGAGCGTGCTCGCCGAGCCGACCGTAGCTTGGGTCGATGCCAACGTCAAGAAGAAGGGAACGGCCGACATCGCCAAGGCCTATCTCGAATTCCTCTACACGCCGGAAGGCCAAGAGATCATCGCGAAGAACTACTATCGCCCTTCCGACAAAGAAGTGTTGCTGAAGCACGCGAAGTCTTTCCATCCGATCGAACTCTTCACGGTGGAGAAGGTCGCCGGCAGTTGGGATAAGGCGCAAGCCGAGTTCTTCGGCGAAGGAGCCGTCTTCGACAAGATCTATACTCCTGCGGCTAAGTAAATGCCTCGACCGCATCCTCCTCGCAACCGTACCAGCGGAGCGTCGTTATGAGTCGTCGAGTCCTACCGGGATTCGGGGCGAGCTTAGGGTTCACGCTGACCTATCTCGGCGTGCTCCTGATCATCCCGTTGATCGCCTGTTTGATAAAAGTCAGCAGTCTGACTGCCGGCGAGTTTTGGGCGGCCGTGTGGACCGAGCGTACCCGCGCCGCCTATAGCTTCACATTCACGGCCTCGCTGCTTTCGGCGGTGGCGAGCGTCGTGCTGGGAATGCTCGTCGCGTGGGTGCTTGTGCGCTACGAGTTCTTCGGCAAGCAAGTGATCGACTCGCTGATCGACTTGCCGTTCGCGCTGCCGACGGCCGTCGCGGGCCTCGTGTATTCGAGCCTGTACGTCGAGAAGGGTTGGCTCGGCCAGTATTTGGTTCCGCTAGGAATCAAGGCCGCGTATACGCCGCTCGCCGTGGTCGTCGTGCTGACGTTCATCGGCTTGCCGTTCGTCGTCCGCGCGATTCAGCCGGTGCTGGAAACGATCGACGCCGACACGGAAGAAGCGGCCCACTTGCTCGGCGCCACCCGTTGGCAGACGTTCTATCGCATCATCTTGCCGACGTTGCTGCCGGCCGCGACGACCGGCTTCGCCCTGTCGTTCGCTCGCGCGTTGGGTGAATACGGCTCCGTGGTCTTCGTGTCGGGCAACCTGCCGTTCCAAACGGAAATCGCGCCGGTGCTGATCGTGGCCCGCCTCGAACAAGCGAAGTATGCCGAAGCGACGGCGATCGCCGTGATGTTGCTCGCCATCTCCTTCGCGATGCTGGTGTTGATCAATTTGCTTGAGCGTTGGAACAACCGCCATGCAAACTAAAAACCCCACAGCCCCGAACCCGATCGCCGCAACGACTAAGCCTTCGCCGGCGGTTGCGCCGGCGCCCGCGACCTTGCCGCGCAGCTCGCCGGTTCGCGATTCGACCGCGCGACACGATCCGCTCTGGGTCCGCATCCTGCTCATCGGCAGCGCGCTGGCCGTCGTCGGGGTGCTGATCGTGATTCCGGTCATCAGCGTGTTCTATCAAGCGTTCGCCGATGGTTGGTCGGTGTACTGGAAGAACCTCACGCAAGATCCCGACACGACGCACGCGATCTTCCTTACGCTCATGGTCGCGCCGGTCGCCGTCGTCGCGAACGTCATCTTCGGTGTCGCCGCGGCTTGGGCGATCGCGCGGTTTCGCTTTCCGGGCCGCACGCTCCTCACCGCGATGATCGACTTGCCGTTCTCGGTCTCGCCGATCGTCGCCGGCTTGATGATCTTGCTGATCTTCGGACGCACCGGCTTCCTCGGGCCGTTCCTCATGGAGCACGACATCAAGATCGCGTTCGCCGTGCCGGGGCTGATCCTCGCGACGACGTTCGTGACGATGCCGTTCGTCGTGCGGGAACTGCTCCCCGTGATGGAGGCGATCGGCAGCGAAGAAGAAACCGCCGCCGTGAGCCTGGGGGCCAACGGCTGGCAACTGTTTTGGCGCGTGACCGTGCCGAATATCAAATGGGGCTTGCTCTACGGCATCATCCTTTGCAATGCCCGCGCGATGGGTGAGTTCGGCGCCGTGTACGTCGTGTCGGGCCATATCGCCGGCCGGACCGATACGATGCCGTTGCGGGTTGAAAAACTGTTTCAAGAATCCAACAATCCGGGCTCGTTCGCCGTCGCCTCGGTGCTGACGCTCTTGGCCTTAGTCACGCTCACGATCAAAGTCGTTCTCGAACGAAAAACCAAACGCGATTTGGCCGAAGCGGCCGAAATGCGCAACGTAGGGGGAGAAGCATGAGCATCCGAATTTCCAACGTCGGCAAACGCTTCGGCAATTTCACCGCGCTCGAGAACGTCTCGCTCGACATCACCAACGGCTCGCTTCTCGCCTTGCTCGGGCCCTCGGGCTCCGGCAAGACCACGCTGCTGCGCATCATCGCCGGGCTCGAATCGGCCGACGGCGGCACGGTGCTCTATCACGACGAAGACGTCACACATCGCTCGGCTCGCGATCGCAACGTCGGCTTCGTGTTTCAACACTACGCTCTCTTCCGCCACATGAGCGTGTTCGAGAACATCGCGTTCGGCCTGCGCGTGCGCAAGACCCCGAAGGCCGAGATCACGCGCCGGGTCGACGAGCTCATTCATCTCGTTCGGCTCAGCGGCATGGAACGTCGTTTCCCTTCGCAACTGTCGGGAGGCCAGCGGCAGCGCGTGGCGCTCGCGCGTGCGCTAGCGATCCGTCCGCAAGTGCTGCTGCTCGACGAGCCGTTCGGCGCGCTCGATGCCAAGGTGCGGCAAGAGCTTCGCCAATGGCTTCGTCGCCTGCACGACGAGATCGGCATGACGAGCGTCTTCGTGACACATGACCAAGAAGAAGCGTTCGAGGTCGCCGACAAGGTCGTGGTGATGAACAAAGGCAAAGTCGAGCAAGTCGGCACGCCGCGCGAAGTGTTCGATCATCCGGCGAACCCGTTCGTGATGGACTTCCTGGGCAACGTCAACGTCTTCAGCGGGCGTGTGCAAAACGGCAAGGCCTCGTGGGGAGGAATGGAAGTCGAGTATCCCGACTATCCGCACGGCGAATCGCGCGAAGCGACGGTTTACGTCCGACCGCACGAGCTCGACATCGAGCGCTACGCGGTGAGCGAGAAGGCAATTCGGATCACGGTCGAGCGCGTGAATCCGACCGGTTCCGTCGCGAAGGTCTACGGCGTGTCGCTCGACTACGGCTCGTCGGTGCATGTCGAGCTGACGCCCGACCGCTACGCCGAGTTGAATCTCCAAGAGGGCGAGATCGTGTTCGTGGCCCCGCGCCGCGTGCGCGTGTTCCTGCCGGAATACAGCATCTAGCACTGCCGGCGGCATTGCGTAACTTCGCCGACCGTTAAGGTCGCTGCGCATATTCTTCTAAGCCGCAACATCTTGTTGCCTAGGGCTTTGCGCACCCAGTTGCGCAAGAAATCGGTCGCGACAATTTCAGCATTTATGGCGATTTTTCCCCTTCTAACGTGCCTGAAATGACGATTCCAACGAATACGAGAGCATAGCTCGGCGCAAGGAAGCGTCGGCATGCGATCCGGGGCGCGGACGCGAGTTCGCCGTATTCACCAAGGAGGGCAGGTCATGGGAGGCCAGTTCCCTCGCCGCAGTTCAACTGCGGCGAGTCGACGACTGCGATCTTTCCACCGACGGCAAATCAGCCGAGGTCTTCTTTTCATTACGTTTATCTCGACGGTCGCCGCCGTCGTTCCAGGCCAAGCCCAAACGCAGGCCCTTTCGTCCGCTTCCGAGTCTGCAGTCGTCGATCCATTCCTCGCGCAGCAATCGGCCTCCGCGCCGGCGACCATGCCGCCGCTGCCGGTGCCGCAATACGCGCAGCCGCCGGTCGAGCCGAAGTTAGAAGAGGTCGCGAACCGCGTGGCGCCGACGGCTCCCGCTCGGCCGATCTTCTTCGCCGCGCCGCAAGATGGGCCGACGATCGCCAACGACGGCCCGGTCGATCTCGCAGCGTACGTCGCCCCGCCGCCGGTCCCGACGCCCGGCAGCCCGGAAGACTACATCAAGAAACTCGAAGCGCGCTTGGGCGACGTCGAAGGTCGCCTGAAGAAGCGCGACGAAGCCGATAAGACGGCAGCCGCCAAGAAAGCTTCCGAAGAGTATCCTTCGTGGAAGATCACCGGCTTCACCCAGCTCGACGGTTGCTGGTTCGATCAAGATCCGAACAGCATCGCCACGGTCGGCAACGGCCAAGACGGCATCGGCTTCCGCCGCGCACGTTTCGCGGTCGTCGGCAAGGTCGCCGAATTCACCAACTACATGTTCGAGTTCGACTTCGCCACGGCCGGCCACCCGAGTTTCTTCGACGTCTGGGTCGAGCAAGGCAACTTGCCGCTGCTCGGCACAGTGCGCGGCGGGCAATACTGCCAACCATTCAGCGTCGACGCTTTGACCGGCTTCCGCAACCTGACGTTTCTCGAACGGTCGTTGCCGTTCCTTTCGTTCGTGCCGTTCCGACGCGTCGGCGTGATGAGCTACAACTCGAACGAAGATCAAACGACGACTTGGGCCGCGAGCGTGTTCAAAACCGGCGGCTTCAACAACGCCCCGCTCGGCGACGACCGCTTCGCGACCGACATCGGCGATTCGGGCGGCTATTCGTTCTCGTCGCGTGCCACGCACTTGCTCTACTACGATGAGCATGCCGGCGATCGCTATCTCTGGACGATCGGTTCTTCGTACGACTTCAGCCGACTCTCGGCCAATACGGCGGCCGGCAGCAACTCGAACATTCCTTACT
The DNA here is from genome assembly GCA_021413845.1 of Planctomycetia bacterium. Lineage (NCBI taxonomy): Bacteria > Pseudomonadati > Planctomycetota > Planctomycetia > Planctomycetia bacterium. The sequence goes on from JAIOPP010000133.1 coordinate 51,015, forward strand.
ATCAAGCCCGTACGACGCCGGAATTCGGACCGATCGGCAACACCGAGACTTCGCAAGCCTTCGGGCAAGCGTTTGCCTCGACGCCGATCTTCGCCGATACCGGTCGGTATCGCGCCGACAACTTCCAGATCTACGGTTTGGAAACGGTTTATCAGGCCGGGCCGCTCGGGTTCACGTCCGAATTCATGGCGACGCTCGTCGACAGCTCGCGAGGTTCGGTCTTCTATCACGGTGCTTACGCTCAAGTGGCGTATCGCCTCACCGGCGAACATCGCGTGTTCGACAAGAAGACCGCGACGCTCGGCAAGATCATTCCGTACTCCGACTTCTTCTCGCTGACGAAAGGTCAGCGCGGAATTCACGGCTGGGGTGCTTGGGAAATCGCGGCTCGTTGGTCGTATGTCGATCTCAATAACCCGTCGAAGCTCAACGGCACGTATCTTCCCGCCCCGCAAAGCGGAAGCACCACGGCCGCCTCGAACGGCAACGGCGCCGGTTTGCTCCAAGATTCAACCGTCGGCCTCACGTGGTTTCTCAATACCTACACGAAGGTTCAGTTCAACTGGATCCACGCGATGCTCGACAACCAAGTGCGCGGCAACAGCGCCGCCGACTTGTTCGTGACGCGATTGCAAGTCGACTTCTGATCCGAAAAAGAGTTCGCCGCTACGATCTCGCAACGGCCGGCCTTCACGCATCTGGCGATGAAGGCCGGCCGCTTGCGTTGACGAGCGGGAAGCAAATGCTAGACCCGCTCCGCAGGCGACCGCATAATACGTCTCCGCAGTTCGCGCCATCCGCGCTCTCACGCCGAGGAGACCCCGCCCATGCCTCGCTTCTTGTCTTGCGCCGTTCTCATTGGTTTGCACTTGATGCCGCTCTTGGCGACGACCCCGGCCGCGGCTCAGGTCGCTTCTCAGGCCGTCGCCGCGAAAGACGATGTGTGGTCGAAAGTCGCGCCGCATTGCCGGCCGCCGCAGGAATACGTGGGCGACCTCGGCAACTACCGCTCGCCGCTCGAGCGCGACGACGGCACACGCGTCGCCTCCGCCGCCGAGTGGCCGGCGCGGCGCGGCGAGATCGAAGCGAAGTGGTGGAAGCTGCTCGGCGGCAAACCGGAGCCGATCGCGAAGCCGAAGGTCGAGTATCTCGACAAGGAACGCCGCGAGAACTTCACGCAGCAACACGTCCATGTCGAGGTCGGCCCGAACGGTCGGATGGCCGACGGCTATCTGCTGACCCCCGACGGCACGGGCCCCTTCCCTGCCGTTTTCATTCCGTTCTACGAACCGCAATCGAGCATCGGCCTCGGCAAGCCCGACACGCTCGGCGCGATCGACTTCGGCGTGCAGCTCACGCGGCGCGGGTTCGTCACGCTTTCGATCGCCACGCCCGGCACGCTCGCCGAGCCGCAGGCGGATGTTCGGAAGCTGCTCGTCGATATCGGCAACCAGCTCAAGCTGCAACCGCTCGGCTATCTCGCCTCGGTCGCCGCGAACTGCCATACGGCACTCGCGCAGTTGCCGAACGTCGACCCGCAACGGATCGGCATCGTCGGCCATTCGTACGGCGGCAAGTGGTCGATGTTCGGCTCCTGTCTCGACGCGCGTTATGCCTGCGCCGTGTGGGTCGATCCGGGCATCGTGTTCGACGAAACCAACGGCAACGTCAACTATTGGGAACCGTGGTACCTCGGTTGGGACGGAGGACCGCAACGCCCGCGCGGCATCCCGACGGCCGAGAAGCCGCGGACGGGCCTTTATAAACAGCTCTACGAAAACAACAGCCGCGAAATGCTCGAGCTCCACGCCCTGATGGCCGGCCGCCCGATGCTCGACTCCGGCGGCAGCGAAGACCCGCCGAAAAACTGGCGCGCGTTGAACCACTTGATCGCGGTGAACAAACTACTCGGCAAAGAAAACCTAGCCGCGATGACGAACCGCCCGCTGCATAGACCGACCCCGGAAGCCGCGGCCGTGATCTATGCGTTTTTCGAGCATCACTTGAAGAAGTGAGGGGCGGGCGTGCTTGGTTCGTCGTGCTTAGTTCTTAGTTCGTCGTTGACTACGATGCCGGAAGTCGCGTAGCGACGGCCTCGACGGTAGCCGTGGATTTCAATCCACGGAAGCTCGATAACGCGAAGCCGATTCGCAATCAATCTCCGAGGCGAGCGGCCGGTGTGAACCGACCGTTGGGAGCGCGATCGACATCGCCACATCAACCGGCATTCACAATCATCGAGTGACATCACGAAGCGTCTTGGCAGGTTCAACGGGGGCATGACTGCCCCTGCTCGCCAGGAGGAAGGAGCAATCCGGCGTTTACTCCCCGCTCTCGCTCTTCTTCACTCCGCTCGGGCCGTAGCTGGTTACCGTGCCCCAGGCGATCTCTTGCAACATTCGTTGCAGCTTCGCGGAGTTCGGGTCTTTCTGGTTGATGAAGGTCTTCAAGCCGACCGGGCTCCGGCCGTAGATCACGGCGTAGTTCACGTAGCAGCAGAGCGCGATGACCGGCATCGTGGCGTGGCCGATCGGGTCGGTGAATAACTCCGATTGCTTCTTGATGCCGGGAGCTTCGCCGGCGATTACCTTCTCGCGCAGCCGCACGACGGCCGTGCCGACCGGCGCGAGCGCGACGACTTCTCGTTGGTGCTTGGCGTTGATATCGGACACCTGCTTTTCGAGGATCGCGTAGAAGACGTCAAGCAGGTGCGCGATGTCGGCCGGGGTTTTCGTGTCGCGCTGCAGATTGTCGGTGATGCGCGGCTTGATGCCGTCGCTGTCGTAGGCGGCCCACGAGAGTTGCACGACGACGCGCGTCTCCGGGTTGTGCTTCAACGCCAACTCCGTGAACTTGTCGATCGCGGCGTCGGGCACGAACCAATTCGGGGCGAGAGTCAGCACATCGACCTTGCCTGCCGTGAGGGCTTCCTTCACTTGGTTCTTCTCGTCGGGAAGGTACCAATGCTGCGTGACGCTCGACCCGCCAAGCATCTGCGCACCGACCGTTTGATGTCCGACGAGCCCGGCCTCGCGGGCCATCTCGGTGATGTGGCGAGCCAGGAAGACATGAAAACTATGCCCGCAGACGAAGACGCGAAGCCCCGCATCATGCTTCGCGGAATCTTGTTTCGCGGCAGCTTGGTTCGCGGCAGCTTGGTTCGCGGCCGGCGCCGGCTTCGTAGCCGTCGACTGCCCGTACGCCGGCGTGCCTAAGACGAGCGCGCAGACCACGACCCAACGGAATCGCAACATAGGGAACTCCTCAACCGCAAAAAAAGAACTTCTTCCCCTTAGCGTGACGAAGCCCTGCTTCCGACGCAAGACGAAGCCCGAGCCGGGAAAGTAGCAGGCACGTTCCACGTGCCGTAGCCACAAGCGTCGTTCTCTCACGAAGCCGTATTGCGCTCGTAAGTCTTGTAGGCGGACGGCACGTGGAACGTGCCTGCTACTTTGCCTGCTGGCATTCCGGTCGGCGCGAAGTTACGATACGCCGACTGAATTCACCTGCGCCGATGCTCGTTTCAGCCCTTCCCTGCCGCCACTTTCTCCCGCTTGGAGATTCTCCGATGTCGCACGTTCTTCGTCGTCTTGGGCTCGCCGTTTTCTTCGCTTGCGGCTTCGTCGCGGCAAGCCATGTACCCGTCGGCGCCGCAGACAAACCGGCGAGCGATGCGAAGAGCGCGACGCCGCCGGACGCGCGGCTCGGCCCTCTCAAGGATCTCGACGGCTACTTTCCGTTCACCGTGCCGACCTCGACGGAGACATGGCAGAAGCGGGCCGACTTCGTGCGCAAGCAAGTCGCGGTCTCGCAAGGGATCTGGCCGATGCCGACGAAGACGCCGCTCAATGCGGTCGTAAATCCGCCGCTCGACCGCGACGGCTACACCGTCTCCGGCGTCTTCTTCGAGAGCGTGCCTGGGCATTATGTGTGCGGCAGCTTGTATCGTCCGAAAGGTTTCACCGGGAAGCGGCCCGTCGTGCTTTGTCCGCACGGACATTGGAAAGACGCCCGCTTCCACGACGCCGGCGAAGCGGTCGTCTCGCAGCAAATCAAGACGGGTGCGGAGAAGTATCAAAACGCCGGCCGGTTCTTCCTGCAATCGAAATGTGCCCACCTTGCGAAGCTCGGTTGCATTGTCTTCATCTACGACATGGAAGGCTACTCCGACGCGACGCAACTTTCGTTCGACCTCGGCCATCGCTACGGCACCAAGCGGCCCGAGATGGAGACGCCCGAAAACTGGGGCTTATACAGTCCGCAAGCCGAGAGCCGGTTGCAATCGCTGATGGGTCTGCAAACGTGGAACTCGGTCCGAGTGCTCGACTTCCTCACCGGGCTGGACGACGTCGACGCGACGCGCATCGGCGTGACCGGCGCCAGCGGCGGCGGCACGCAGACGTTTCTCCTCGCGGCCGTCGATCCGCGACCGACCGTGATCGTGCCGGCCGTCATGGTGTCGACCGCGATGCAAGGGGGCTGCACCTGCGAAAACTCCTGCTTGCTGCGCGTCGAGACCGGCAACATCGAACTCGCCGGCGTCTTTGCGCCCCGCCCGATGGCCGTGATCGCCGCCAACGATTGGACGCGCGAGATCATGACCAAGGGCTATCCCGAGCTGAAAGGGCTCTACAAGCTCACCGGCGCGGAAGCGAATTTCGAGGCGTTTCCCTACATTCAATTTCCGCACAACTACAACTACGTCAGCCGGGCCGCGATGTACGGCTTCTTCAACAAGCATCTGAAGCTCGAAGCGAAAGAACCGATCGTCGAAGGAGATATCGAACCGCTGACGGTCGAGCAACTCACGGTCTGGTCGAAGGAACATCCGAAGCCGGCCGGCGGCGACGCACACGAGCGCGATCTGTTGCGCAAGCTCACGGCCGACTCCGACCAGCAAATCGCAGCGCTCACGCCGAAGGACGCGGCCTCGCTCGCGAAGTACCGCGAAGTCGTCGGCGGAGCGGTCGATGTGATCATCGGCCGGCGTTTGAGCGACATCGGCAAGATCGACCAAGAGAATCTGCTGGAAGAAGATCGAGGCGACTACCTCGAATATCGCTGCCTCCTCTCCGACAAAGCCCGCGGCGAGACGGTCGTCGCAAGTTACTATTATCCTAAGAAGTGGAACAAGCAGGTCGTCGTTTGGGCCGACGGCAAGGGAACCGCCGGCCTCACGGAGAAAGACGGCAAGGCGAGCGTGATGGTCGAAACACTCGTCGCACTCGGGTACGCCGTCGCGGGGCTCGATCCGCTCGGCATCGGCGAGCACACCAACTCCGACTTTCCGGCGAATGCCAATCGCCGCGTGAAGAACCCGCGCATGTTCGCGGGCTTCACCTACGGCTACAACCATCCGCTGTTCGCGCAGCGCGTACACGACATTCTCGCCGTCGTCGCGCATGCCCGAGCGCATAGCGAAGCCCCCACGGGAATCCACTTGATCGGTACGAACGGAGCGGGGCCATGGGTCGCCGCGGCGCTCGCGCAATGCGATGCCGGTACGATCGATTTCGCCGAGATCGAAACGGGAGGCTTCCGCTTCGACAAGCTTACAGATTATCTCGACGCGAACTTCCTGCCGGGCATCGTGAAGTACGGCGACTTGCCGGCGCTGATCGCGCTGGGAAGCCCCAAGAAATTGATCGTCCGGGGCGAGGCGAAGATCCCGGAACTCGTTCATGCCGCCCGAGCGGCCGGAACGCTGGAAGCGGCGACCGTCGGCACCGGGAAGGCTCCGGCTTTGAAAGAGGCCAAGTAACCGGCGACGGCATCGAACGACTCTCTAGCGGAGTGGCTCTTTCGCGGAGCGGCTCTTAGCGGTGCGCGCCGGAGGCCGCCGCTTCGACCTCGAGCGAAGCTTCGCTGATCGGCGCGAGCGGCAGCTTCGGCGTCGGCACGAAGCAACTGAGCATCGCCGGCAGAATGATCAGGTCGCCGATCAGAGCAGCGAAGATCGTGAGCACCGAAAGGCCCGAGAAGAGGCGCGTCGTCGGCATTTCGCTGATCTGCAAACTGCCGAAGCCGGCGATTAGCACGACCGAGGTCATGATCATCGCCGACCCGACGGCCCGATAGCTCCGAATGATCGCGGCGTCGACGTTGCCGTCGAGCCGGAGCTCGCGTTGGAAGCGGTTGATGAAATGGATCGTGTCGTCGACGGCGATGCCGAGGCAAATACTGAACACGATCACGCTCGTCATCTGCAACGGGCGACCGGTAAGCACGAGCACCGACGCCGTGACGACCATCGGAAACAGATTCGGCACGATGCTGATGAGCCCGAGCCGGAAGCTGCCGAAGCCGAGCGTCATCACGACGAAGATGATCGCCGCGGCCGACCCGAGGCTGGCAGCGAGGTCGGCAATCATCTGGTTCAGATTGCGCGAAGCGAGGACCGACGTACCGGTGAGATGAAAGTGTAGGCCGGGATGCTTGGCTTCCAGTGCGACGAGGCCGGTTCGCAGCGTGTCGAAAATTTCGAGATGTTCGTTGCTGCCGACTTCTTGTAGGCGCAGCCGAATGATCGCGCGGCGCAGCTCGTGACGCACGTAGAGCGCTACCGTCTCGTCGGGCACGAAGCGCAACTGTTCGGCTTGATTCTCCAGCGCCGTGCCGCGGCCGTCGGGTAGGGAACGAATCAGGCTCACGATCGAAATCGGATTGCGAACGTCGGGATGCGTCTCGGCGAATTTTTGCGCGTCGTCGATCGCTCGCAGAACCTCGCCGGAGTCGTGCGTGAGCGGCGCATCCCAATCGACGAGAATCATCGCCGAGGTCGATCCGCCGAAGCGCCGATCGAGTTCTTGGATCGCTTGAAACGAAGGCCGCGTCGTCGGCAACGCTTCGGTCGATTGGTTACTCGGCGTGAGCATGAACATCGAAATCGACATGAGCCCCGTCACCAAAATCCCGACCGTGGCGGTCGTTCGACGATGCGAGACGATCCAGCGCACGAGCGGCAAGAGCGCGGTCGCCAGTCGTTCCGGAAGATCGACTTCGGCCGACGATTGGACGTAGCGCCCGAGCTTCGTGCCGGAGAGGAGCGGCGTGGTCGCGAGCACGGCGACCAGCGCGAAGACGGCCCCGAGCCCGCAAATAACGCCGAACTTCTGAATGATTTCGATCTGTGCGACGGCGAGCGAACCGAACCCCACGGCCGTCGTCAAAGAGCAAAGCAAGCAAGCCAAGCCGAGATGCCGCAGCGCGTCGCGCGAGGCCTCGCGCGGAGGAACGCCGAGGGCCCGTTCGCGGCGAATGTCGATCATCAGATGCACGGCGTCGGTGAAGCCGACGACGAGCACGAGGGTCGGCAGCACCGTGGTGATGATGTTCATCTTCTCGCCGACGAGCCCCATCGCCCCGATCGTCCAAACCGCGCCTAAGAGCGCCGAGATGCAGACGATGAACACGGCCGAGACGCGACGAAACATCCAGGTAGCCATCGCGACCGCCAACAAACCGCCGACGCAAATGAACTTCGTACTCTCGCTTTGCACCGACTCGAAGATCTCGGAGCGGATCGGCGCGAGGCCGGTCAATCGGATCCGCAGCCCGCTCGTATGCTCCAACCGCGAGATCACGGCGTGCATCTCGGTGATGATGGGCGAGATCTTGCGGATCGGCAGATCGCCGCCGTTCAAGCGCGCCACGACGAGCGTAGCGCGGCCGTCTTCCGACATCAATTGCGCCGCGAGCGGATGAGCCAGAGCGCTGTTGCGCGCCTTGAGGCATTCCTCCGGCGTCGGCATCTCCCCTTTTTCGTTCAGGCTCGGCAGCAGCGAATAGGGCTTCGTCGGGACGGGACGCAGCAACGTGTTGAGGAATTTGCTTCCTTGCCGCTTCGGAAACGTCATGATGTCGGCCAAGCTCTGCACGCTCTCGACGCCGCGGATCTTGTTGACCTCGTCGATCAAGCGCCGTAGCGAAGCGACGTTGTTCGGCGTGTAGATGTCGTCGGCTTCGACGAGGAACACACAATCGACATCGTCGGCACCGAACTGATGAAACGCTTCTTCGAGCCGCGCAAAGTCGGTATCGTTCGAGCGAAACGTAGCGCGCGGAAGATCGTCGTACTCAAGCCGAGTGAGCCCGTACACGGCAATGAGGGTCGTCGCGGCGACGGCGAATGCCGTGAACCGACGATGGGCGTCGAACGTTTCCGATAACTGACGAAACACGGAACTCGAACTCCTCCGACCGGAACCGACGACTCGCTGCGAAACACGCCCGCGCGGCCGGAGCGCAAACGCCCCTCAGCCGCGACAAGTTTTCTATTCTAGGCAGCCGCGAGTGTGGAAAGCTGCTTGCAAATAGTTAATCTTTTCCGGCGGCGATCGGCTACGATCATCCGCCGCATCGCGTTGCTGCACCATGGTGGCGCACCGCAGGCTACCCGACCCCGAAAAGTACGTTCTTCATCGGCGAAAACCGGCAGCCGCGCTTACGCTCGGGCCCCGCGCCGCCGGAGAAATCCCGCTTTCCAGGCCGATTCGACACGTTGCACGATCTTTTCCGCCTCGGCCACGTAGAAATCTCGGGCTCAGGGAGCGCATGTTCATGAGGACCTCGGTTTCGGTTGGGCGGATCGTCGCAATCGTAGGGAGCATGGTCGTGGCGCAGGTCGTAGTCGGACAACCCGTTTGGGCGGACCCGCCGATGGTCGCCGTCGCGCCGGCCGCCCCGGCCGTCGATACCACGCTGGCCGATTACGTGCGCCAACCCGACGACCACTATCGCTGGAGCGTGCGCCGCCGCGGCAGCCAAGGTACGGGCCGTTTCGCCGAACTGATTCTGAGCTCGCAACGGTGGCACGGCGATCTGTGGCGTCATCAACTCTTCGTCTACCGACCAAAACAAGTTCTCGACCCGACGCGCGCCATTCTCGTCATCGGCGGAGGAAGCTGGAGCGACGAGCTCGCGAAGCCCGCCGCCGGCGATGAAAAACTCTCCGGCGAATTTCTCCTGCTGACGAATGTGGCCGATCGGCTCGGCATCGTCGTCGCGCTAGTGAAGCAGGTCCCGCATCAACCGATCTTCGACGAGCTTTATGAAGACGGCGCAATCTCGTACACGTTTCGTCAATTCATCACAACCGGCGACGCGACCTGGCCCCTGTTGTTGCCGATGGTGAAAAGCGCGACGCGGGCGATGGACGCCGTCGGCGAGTTCACTGCGCAAGAGTGGCCGGCAGAAGCCGGGCCGGCTCAGGCGGCTTCTGCGAAACCGATGAAGTTTACGCTCACCGGTGCCTCGAAGCGCGGTTGGACGACCTGGCTCACGGCGGCCGTCGATCCGCGCGTCGAAGCCCTTGCGCCGATGGTGATCGACATGCTCGACTTGAGCCGGCATTTGAAGTTACAAGTCGACTCTTGGGGAGGCTATTCCGAACAGCTCGTCGACTACACGCAACTCGGCATCCAGCTCCTCGTCGATACGCCGCTGGGCAAGAAGCTCTTGGAGATCGTCGATCCTTATCGGTATCTCTCGCGCATTCCGCAGCCGAAGCTCGTGCTGCTCGGCACGAACGATCGCTATTGGCCCCTCGAAGCGCTCAACCTGTATTGGGACGCGCTCCCAGGAGACAAGTACGTTTGCTACGTCCCGAACAACGGCCACGGACTCAACGACTTGGCCCGCGTCGTCGGCGGCATCGGGGCTTTGCAGCGCCATGCCGCAGGCCGGCTCAAACTGCCGAAGCTCGGTTGGGATTACACACCCACTGCCGAAGCGCTGGAGCTTGCGATTCGGAGCGATCGTCGGCCGGAGGAAGTCGTCGTGTGGCAAGCCACGAGCCTCACGCGCGACTTCCGCGACAGCGTGTGGACGAAACATCCGACCACCGAAAAAGAGGGGACGTATCGCTACCGTCTGCCAACGCCCACACGCGGCTGCACGGCGATCTTCGGCGAGGCTCGCTACGCCGATGAAGTGCTGCCGTACTACTTCTCCACGCAAGTCCGCGTCATCGGGTCGCCGGCAAAGCCGAAAGCGAAGTAAAGCCTCCGAGGCGAGCGGGGACAGTAATGTCCCCGTTGAACCTGCAAAGAAGCTTCGCGATCAACAAATCTTCGCAAGAGATTTCCATCGCGAAATCGACCGAGCTTCCAACGGCCGGTTCACACCGGCCGCTCGCCGGGAATGGCTCTTACTTGGCGGACTCCTTTTTCGGCTCTGGCTTCTTCGGCTCTTCCGGTTTCTTCGGGGCCGGTTGATCGGCTGGGCGGATCGTTAGTTTCGGCGTCGGGTCGTTCTTGCCGGCGAAGGTGTTCCATTCCGTTTGAAACGCCGCGGCGTCGCGCACATCTCCCTCGGCGACGACCCATTTGTAGCGGAGCTTCAACGGCTTCTCGGCCGTAGCGGTTGCTTTCGGGAACGCGCCGAAGCGGCCGTAGTCGCGATAGGCCGAGAATCGGGTGTCGCGCGGATTGTCGGGATGGTTCAAGATCGCGACGGTGAACGTCTTCCCTTCGACCGTAAACACCTCGGCAGCCCAAGCGAGATCGCGATCCTTCTTCGCGTCGATCCCGTCGCCCGGAAAGAGATAAACCGTTTGCTTGCCATCGATCTTTTCCGATGGGCGGAACTGCGCTCCCGCATGTTCGGGATCACCGTCGAGCGTCGCTTCGCCGGCAACCGGCCGGAGCGCGCTGGTCATTTCGATGCCGAGATAAAACGGCTTCGTCAGCGTGGTAAACGTGAACGTGCGCTCTTCCGTCAACAGCGGCGTTCCGGCTGCCGCTTCCCATTCGATCTCGGCCTTGAGCTCGGGCTTGTCCGTGTTGCTCGACACGGCGACTTTGCGCACGATCTGATCGCCGCCGGTCATGTGCCAGCGATCGAACTTCTTTCCGTCGACTTCGATCTTGTTGTAGCCGACGAAGATTCCGCGATGGTGCGGAAACGAACCGCCGGGCCCTTTCGTCAGCCGCGTGCCATCGGTCAGTGCGAAGACATGGAGATACGGCTTATACGTCTCCGCGCGGCGCTCGGGAGACGAAATATCGTGTGCGATCATGAACCGCGCCGCGAGCCGGCCGGCTTGCGTGAGATCGACGTGCTGGTGCGGCGTTTCGGTAAGGGCGAGCGTGTCGGCCGCCGAAGCGACTTCACCGTACGGAAAGAAACAGAGCCCGACGATAACGAGCGCGCGGCGAAGCGTAAGAGCCATGAGAGGTTCGTCCGTGGAGGAGCGTGCGAAGCGGAAACTCGCACTATCCTAACTCGGGCGATGCGCCGTCGAAAGTATCGATATAGCCGACGCTTGGTTCGGTCGGCCGCGGGTCGTTCTAGTGGCCCGAATGGTCGACGGCCGGCTTCGCTTTCGGCTCGGGCTCGTGTGCCACGGGCTCGCGCACCAGTTGCTGCTTCTTGTTCGCGACTGTCGTGGTTTGCTCCCGGTTTTTGTCGTAGTCATCGACATACTCATTGAGCATGATGACTTCGACGCGCGAGTTGCGCTTCCGCCACTGAGGGTCTTTCGTCGTCGCTTGCGGTTCGTAAGGACCGGCCTGGCTCAAGCGAAAGCGTTCCCGATCGATTCCCTTTTGTTCCAGGAAATTCATCACCGCCAAACAACGGTCGTAGCAGGTTTTCCAGGTCTCGTTCTTTTCGCCGCCGGCGGCTTGAGAACTTCGGACCACGTGCGCACGAATTTCGATCTTCGTTTGCCGGCCGATCATCAGCGGCAAGATGTCTTTCAGTCGGTCGCGAGCCGGCTCGTCGAGGTCGACGCTCTGCTCGCCGAACAACACCGATGCGCCGACGGTAGTTCCGGCGCCGCTTTGAATCATCGCGAGTGAAGGAACGCGCCCGCCGCCGTTCTTCTTCGAGTCGCTCCCCGATTTCGAGCGCGCTGCGCCCCCTTCCATGAACCCTTGGCCGCCGGTCATTAGGCCGGAGCCGGTCGGGTCGCGGAAGTAGCCGGCGATCGCTTCTTTCACCGGCTTGTTCTGCGCGACGATCCACATGACGAGAAAAAACGCCATCATCGCCGTCACGAAGTCGGCATACGCCACTTTCCAAGCTCCACCGCCGCCGCCTGCCATCGTGGATTTCCTTGAACTAAGTGAGCGCTATGGGAACGTGAGGAAAATCGAGAATCAAACGCAATGCTGCGTGCTTACGCGGCCGAGGCTTCTTTGAACAACGCATCGAGCTCTTCGCGGTTCGGCCGACGATCGGTCGCCACGCCGCGGCGCGCCATGTCGATCGCGACCTTCGGGTTGAGATCGTTGACGAAGCCCGTGATGATCGAAGCGATCGTGCGGAAGTAGGCCATCTCTTCGTGCCCGAGCATTTCCATTCGTCCGACCATCGGGCCGAAGAAGCCGTACGAGGCCAAAATTCCCAAGAAGGTTCCGACGAGAGCCGCACCGACTTTATGACCGATCTCTTCGACCGGGCCGTCGATCGCACCCATCGTGATGACGATACCCAACACCGCCGCGACGATGCCGAAGCCCGGCAAGGCGTCCGTCGTTTTCGAGAGCACCATGATCGGAGCGTGATGCTCGTCTTCAAGGCAACGCATTTCGGCGTCCATCAAAGCCGGCAACTGATCGGGCTTGGCCGTTCCTTCGACGACGGGAATCAACGCTCCGCAGATAAACTCCATCACATGATGATTGGCCGCGATCTTGGGATACTTATTGAAGATCGTGCTGTGGTGCGGGTCCGCGAGATGCGACTCGAGCGCGAGCAACCCTTCGCGGCGTGCGATCTGCATCAGGTCGAACATCATCTTAAACAGTTCCCCATACGCCGCTTTGTCGTAAGGAGAGCCTTTCAAGGAGTGGAGCACCCCTTTGAACAGATCGATAAGGATCTTTTTCGACGACATGATGACCATCGCACCGCCGGCGGCTCCGCCGATCGTCAAGATTTCCGCCGGATGAATCAGCGCGTGGATGTGCCCGCCCGAGAGGACGAAGCCCGCCAACACGCAGCCGATGACGATGATGCAACCACCGATGACGATCATAGAAGAACCCTAGAACTTGCAAAGCGATGAAAACACGAGGCCGGAAACGAGGCGACTAGAACTCCGCAACGGGAGCGCAAGCGCCGTTCGGCCCATAGGTATTTAGGTCGCGTTTGAGAAGGGAGCCCTGAATTCGTCGCCGTGGCTGCCGATACGCAGCGAGAAAGCACTCGCCGATCGGTTCCGGTTATGCCGAATGTACCGATTCATAAGGCACGGAGAAGCCAACGTTGCCCCTAACCGGCCGCAGTGTCGCGGCCGTGGGTCGCGACATGGCCGGCGGCTGCGACGACGCCGAGCCGTTTGTTCCCGCGGGCGCGTACGACTTCGCAATCGGCTAGGCTCGGGCCAAGCGTGCGCCGGCGAACTCGCTCGAGAAGCTGCTCGAAGAGCTCGGCCCGAGCGTCGAGCAGGCGCCCGTAAATGAAGAGCTTGCTGGGGTTGAAGATGTTGATCACCGCCGCTACGGCGACGGAAAGATAGTCGAGCACTTCGCCGAGCTCGCGCTCACACTCGATCGCTCCCGACTGCACGCCGGCGACGATCTCTTCGATCTCGATCGTGCGCCCGAGTCGCTCACCGACCGCGCCGCAGAGTGCGGAGTCGGTCGCTACGGTTTCCAAGCAGCCTCGGTTGCCGCAGCCGCAAGGCTTGCCGTCGAGTCGCACGGTGACATGTCCGAGCTCGCCGGCCAAACCGCTGCGACCTTGCAAGATCCGGCCTCCTTGCATCACGCCCAGACCGAGCCCTTCGCTGATGTCGAGCATCGCGAAGTCGGGCGTGTCGCGAGCTTCGCCGTAGACTTGCTCGGCCCAACAAAGCGCATGGCACTCTTGCAGCACGACGCAATCGATTTGCATCCGATCGCCTATGTCTTGGCCGAGGTTGCGACCGTCGAGCTGGTGCAAATTCGGCGAGACGATCGAAAGCCCTTCGCGACGATTCAACAAACCCGGCACGCTGATCCCCATGCCGAGCACGTTCCCTTTGCGCTTGCTCATCAAGTCGCGCGCATGGCGCACCGCAGTGCTGACGAGATCGGCATAGCGCTTCGGCGTAGCAAACGTCCGCACATCTTCCGCTTCGTCGATGCGGCCATCGAGCCCCGAGGCGACCAACTCGCAATGCGACTTACCGACGACCAAGCCCAACACGCTCACTCCATGACGCGCCAGGCGCACGATCTTCCCAGGCCGGCCGACGACGCGCTGTTGCGGCTCTTCTTCTTCCACGAGCTTCGCTTCGATCAACGCAGCCACGACGCGCGTGACCGTCGGGCCGCTGATACCGGTGTGGCGACAGATATCGGCCCGCGAGAGGGGGCCCCGCGATTGCAGCGCAGTGAGCACGCTTCGTTCGTTCAACTGTCGCAAGAGCGACGGCAAGACGCGCGAGGGGACGGTCTTCATGGGGAAAGAGCCCGCAGTGGGAGGGGAAGCCGAGGAAGTTTCGGAGCGCAGTTTTCTTGGATAAATCACTTGCATCTTAGCAAGCGACAGAATTATATTCAAACCTTTAGAAAATAACTCCCGTCTCGATTCCCCGCCTGTTCCTGTTACGGTGACGTGATGGCTCCTCTCCCAACCACACTCGTCGCTCGCTCTGCTGCGTCGACTCTGCTCGCATTGTTTTCGGCTTTGCTGGGTTGGGTTGTTGCAGGTTCGCAGAGCATGGCTGCCGACAAGCCTGCGGAAGAACGCGCGGCAGCGAAAGTGCCGGCGTTCACTCCCGCCCAGCTCCAATTCTTCGAGCGCGAAGTGCAGCCGATCTTGGTCGGTAAGTGCGTGAAGTGTCATGGCGGCGAAGAGAAGATCGCGAGCGCGTTCTCGATCACCTCGCGGGCCTCGGTGCTGCGCGGCGGCGAACTCGGCAAAGTCGTCGATCTTGAGAAGCCGGAAGCAAGCCGGCTGCTCCAAGCCGTTCGCTATGAAGAACTCGAAATGCCTCCGAGCGGCAAGCTGCCGGCCGAGCAGATCGCGGTGCTGACGCGTTGGGTACGAGAAGGAATGCCTTGGCCTGCCCATTTAGAAAAAGAACCGGCACACGTCGTCGTCAAGAAGCCGGGCGTGACCGACGAAGATCGGAAGTATTGGGCGTATAAACCGGTCGCCGCGCCGAAGATTCCGTCGGTGCGCAACCAAGCCTGGACTCGTTCGCCCCTCGATGCGTTCGTGCTCGCGAAGCTCGAAGCGCGCGGCATCGCCCCTGCCCCGGCTGCCGACAAACGCACCTTGATCCGCCGCGCCTACTACGACCTCACCGGCCTGCCGCCGACGCCCGAAGAAGTCGATGCGTTCGTCGCCGACGAATCGCCCGCGGCTTACGACAAGCTGCTCGACAAACTTCTCGCCTCGCCTCACTACGGCGAGAAGTGGGGTCGGCACTGGCTCGACCTAGTCCGCTACGCCGAATCGCACGGCTACGAGCGCGACTCGGCCAAGCCGTTTGCGTGGCGCTATCGCGACTACGTGATCGGCGCTTTCAACCAAGATAAACCGTACGACCGATTCCTCCGCGAACAACTCGCCGGCGACGAGCTCGACCGCGTCACGCCCGAGTCGCTCATCGCGACCGGCTACTATCGTCTCGGCGTATGGGACGACGAGCCGGCCGATCGCGAACTCGCGCGCTACGACGTCCTCGACGGCATCGCTTCGACCACGGCCGGCGTGGTGCTCGGGATGAGCGTCGGTTGCGCGCGGTGCCACGATCATAAGCGCGACCCGATTCCACAACGCGACTACTACAAGTTTCTGGCGTTTTTTCACAACGTCAGCGGCATGAATCGGGAAAACCTGCGACATGTCGCCACGCGCGAAGAAACCGCGGCCCACGCCGAGGCCGTCCGTAGGAAAACCGATCGCGAAGCCGAGCTTTACGCCGAGATTTATGCGCTCGAGCAATTCTTTCTCTCCGGCGCTCCGAAGCACGGTATCCAGCTCGGCAACGTCGGCTCGTCGGACTTAGTCGACCTGACGTATCGTTTCTATCGCGATACTTGGAAGCGGCTTCCTGATTTCGACGCTCTCAAACCGGAAACGACCCGAGCGCTCGCGAGCAATCGCATCTCGCTTTCGCCGGCCTCCCGCTCCGAGGCGATCGGCTTAGTGTTCGAAGGAGGACTTCGCGTTCCCTCCGGCGGCGAGTACACGTTCCATCTCACGGCCGCGGCCGGGGCACGCTTGCTCGTCGACGGCAAGGCGATCGTCGCGAAGCCCGAACCGGGGCGGCATGTCGTCGACCAGAGCATTCGCCTCGACGCCGGACTGCATAAGCTCCGGCTCGAATACTTCAACGGCACGGCAAGCCCGGAGCTTGTTCTCGCTTGGAGCGGCCCCGGCTTTACGCGCCGCCTGCTGAGCGACGATCTTCCGCCGACCGATCTGATCGCCGGCAACGGCGACCAGGCTTGGTCGTACACGTTCACGAAGCCGGAGCATCCGAATTGGAACCTGCTCGACTTCCGCGCCGAAACGTGGAAGCGCGGCATGGCCGGCTTCGGCACCCGCGGAGTGCCGGGAGGCAAAGTCGCGACCGAATGGAACACGAAGGAAATCTGGCTTCGTAAGAAAATCATGCTCCCTGCCGCGATCGACAAGATCTCGCTCGATGTGCATCACGATGAAGACGTCGAGATTTTTTTCAACGGCAACCTCGTCTTTCAAGCAACCGGCTTCACCACGAAGTACGAGCGCATCGAGCTCGACGCGAAAGCGACGAAGCATCTCAAGCCGGGTGCGAACATCTTAGGGGTTACCTGCAAGCAGTCGGGAGGCGGACAATATATCGACGTTCGCCTTGTCGACGGCTACGATTCGCCCGAAGCGCTGGTGCGCCATTTCGGAGACGAAGTGCTCGGCAAAGCGAAGACGAAGCGCTATCTCGAACTCGCGCGAGAACTGGAAGCGAGCCGCAAGACACAGCTTGCGAGCCCGGGCTTCGATGTCATGGCGGTCGTCGAACAAGGTCGAAATAAGACTCACATTCTCTTGCGCGGGCTGCCGCAGGCTCTCGGCGACGAAGTTCCGGTCGGCGTTCCGGAAGTGCTCGCGCCGGCCGGCTATACGTTTCCGCTTCCGAAGGAACCGAGCGAAGCGGAGTTCGCGGCCGCCACGTCCGACGTCGTCGTCACGGCTCAGGGGAATCGCCAGGAAGGCACTCCCACCGGCAGACGCCGCGCGCTCGCCGAATGGCTCGTCGATGCACGGAACCCGCTGACGGCCCGCGTCTTCGTCAATCGTCTCTGGCAATATCATTTCGGTCGGGGCATCGTCGGCACCTCGAACGACTTCGGCAAACTCGGCGAATTGCCGACGCACCCGGAGTTGCTCGATTGGCTCGCGCTGGAGTTCATGCGCGGCGCGAGCGATGCCTCTGCCGATCGCTCGACAAACGCCGCTGTGTCTAATGCCACACCGTCTCGCGCCGCGCCGTGGTCGATCAAGGCGATGCACAAACTTCTCATGCTCTCCAACACTTATCGGCTCTCTTCGCAAGCCACGCCCGACGGGCTCCGGCTCGATCCGGCCGACCAACTTTATTGGCGCTTCCCGATGCGGCGACTCGCGGCCGAAGAAGTGCGCGACTCGATCCTCGCGGTCACCGGCAAGCTCAACCCGGCGATTGCCGGCCCGAGCGTCTATCCGCCGATTCCGAAAGAAGTCTTCGCGGGGCAATCGCGGCCGGGCGAAGGTTGGCCGATCTCGTCGCCGAGCGAGAGCAGCCGGCGAAGCGTTTACGTGCATGTGAAGCGGTCGCTCCAGTTGCCGATTCTCGCTCAATACGACCAAGCCGACACCGACTCGAGCTGCGCGGTTCGCTACACGACCACCGTGCCGACGCAGTCGCTCGGCATGCTCAACGGCGAGTTCATCCACGAGCAAGCCTCGACCCTGGCCCGGCGATTGGAACAAGAACACCCGAACGATCTCGCCGCGCAGATCCGCCGCGCAATCCGCCTCACGACGCAACGCAACGCCCCGATCGACGAAATCGGCCGCGACGTCGCGTTCGTGCAACGAACGATGCTCGACGACAAGCTCACGGCCGCCGACGCCTTGAAGCTTTACTGCCTGCTCGCACTGAACACGAACGAATTCTTCTACCTCGATTGATTGCCGCTGCCGCCTGTCTTCCGACCACCGACCATTGACCACCGGCCACTGCCATGAGCCACCCTTCCGCCAACCAATTCTGCCGCCGTACGCGTCGCGAGTTTCTTTGGGAAGCCGGCGCCGGGTTCGGCGGTCTCGGGCTCACGTCGCTCCTCGCGCGCGACGACTTCTTCGCCTCGCGCTCGGCCGGTGCCGCCGAAACGTCGCCGAAGTTCATCAACCCGATGCAGCCGAAGCCGCCGATGTTGCCGGCCAAAGCGAAGAGCGTCATCTTTTTGTTCATGTACGGCGGCCCGAGCCAAGTCGACACGTTCGACTATAAGCCGGAGCTTTATCCGCTGGACGGCAAGACGATTCCCATCAAGACATTCGGCCGGGGCGGCAAGCGCAACGAGGGGCGCGTCGTCGGCCCGAAGTGGAAGTTCAAGCAATACGGCAAGTGCGGCAAGTACGTGAGCGATCTGTTTCCCCACGTCGGCACCTGCGTCGACGACATCGCTTTCCTGCATTCGATGTATGCCGAATCGCCGATCCACGGCTCGGCGATGCTCATGATGAACTCCGGCCGCATCCTCAGCGGCAGCCCGAGCATGGGTACGTGGATCACGTACGGCCTGGGCAGCGAAAACGAAAACATGCCGGGCTACGTCGTGATGCTCGACAAGACCGGCGGCCCGATCTCCGGCCCGAAGAATTGGTCGAGCGGCTACATGCCCGCCGCGTATCAAGGAACGGTCGTCCGCGCCGACGGCACGCCGATTCACGATCTGCGGCTCCCGCCCGACATGACGAAGGAGGCGCAGCGGCGGATGCTCGACCGGCTCGGCGAGAAGAACCACGCCCACCTCTCGACGCGCGCCGACAACACGGAGCTCGCGGCCCGCATCGCGAGCTACGAGTTGGCGTTCAAGATGCAGCAACACGCGCCGGAAGCGGTCGATTTCGCCCAAGAAACCGCCGACACCGAAAAACTGTACGGCCTCGACGAACCGCCCACCGCCGACTTCGGCAAGAAGTGTTTGCTGGCGCGACGTTTGGTCGAGCGCGGCGTGCGCTTCATCCAGATCTATTCGGGCGGCGCTCACAACGACGACAACTGGGACGCGCAATCCGACATGGTCGTGAACCACTCGAAGCACGCGGGCAACACCGATAAGCCGATCGCCGGCTTGCTGAAGGATCTTCGTCAGCGCGGCTTGCTGGACGAAACGCTCGTCGTCTGGGGTGGGGAGTTCGGCCGGCAACCGACCGCCGAATACGCCAAGGGAACCGGACGCGATCACAACGCCTACGGCTTCACGATGTGGATGGCCGGCGGCGGCATCAAGGGTGGCGTGAGCGTCGGCGCGACCGATGAACTCGGCTCGGCCGCCGTGAGCGATCGATTCCACGTCAAGAATCTCCACGCCACCGTGCTGCAACAGATGGGCCTCGACCCGAACAAGCTCACCTACTTCTACAACGGCCTCGACACGAAACTCGTCGGCGTAGAAGGAGCCGAGCCGATCCGGCAAGTGATCGCGTAGCGCCGGCCGATTAACCGGAAGGCGTTAGCCCCCGGTTCCCAAGATCGAATCCCACGTTTGAAATGACGCCTTTGGACCGGACGCTAACTCGTTCCGGCTAATGTACAACCATGATCCGATATTTGACGTTCGTCGCACTTCTCCTCACCCTCACCGCATCGCTCGCCGCGGCTGATTCCGCCGACGTCAAAAAGTCGCAATGGAACGGCTTCGAGCGGCTCGACTTTGCCGTCGACGGTCGGGCCGCGCAGTTGATCGTGCCGCCGAAAGCCGATGTCGGCAAGCCGTGGATCTGGCGCACCGAGTTCTTCGGCCACGAGCCGCAAGCCGATCTCGCGCTCTTAAACAAAGGGTTCCACGTCGCGTATGTGAACGTGCAAAATCTTTACGGTTCGCCGGCGGCGCTCGATGCGATGGATAGGTTCTACGAGCACGTCGTCAAGACGTACGGCCTCATGCCGAAGGTCGCGCTCGAAGGGTTCAGCCGAGGTGGCTTGTATTCGCTCAATTGGGCGGCGCGCAATCCGACGCGCGTCGCGTGCATCTACAACGACGCACCGGTCTGCGATTTCAAAAGCTGGCCCGGCGGTAAGGGAAAAGGGAAAGGTTCTCCCGGCGATTGGAAGCGCTGCCTCGAAGCCTATGGCCTCACGGAAGCGGAAGCTCTCGCTTATAAGCTGAACCCGGTCGACAATCTCGCCCCGCTGGCGAAGCACAAGGTTCCGCTACTGCACGTCTGCGGCGATGCCGACGACGTCGTGCCGTTCGAGGAAAACACGAAGCTCTTGGAAACGCGCTACAAGCAACTCGGCGGCCCGATCACGGTGATCGCCAAGCCGGGCATCGGCCATCATCCGCATAGCTTGAAAGATCCACGGCCGATCGTCGACTTCGTTTACAACCACACCGCGCTATTGGATAAAGCCATTGCACCGCCGACTCCCGCTTCGACAAGCTCCTCGTCCGCTGCGCATCGCGTGCTCGGGTCCGACAACGGCCGCATCGCGATCCTCGGCCTCGACGGCAAGACGGTCGAATGGGAATTCAAAAACGGTCATCAAGCCCACGACCTCGCTCTGCTCCCGAGCGGCAACATTCTCTTGCCGACGAGCGCGACGAAGCTCGTCGAGATGACGCCGGAGAAGAAGATCGTTTGGCAGTACGAAGCCTTGCCGAAGTCGGGTTACACGGGCCGAGTCGAAGTCCATGCCTTCGAGCGCTTGGCCGATGGTCGCACGATGGTCGCCGAAAGCGGCAACGGCCGGATCGTCGAAGTCGATGCGACAGGGAAGATCGTCTTCGAGATGCCGCTCACGCTCGAGAAGCCGAACGCGCATAAGGACACGCGCCTGGTTCGCAAACTCGCGAGCGGCAACTATCTGGTCTGCCACGAAGCCGACGGCGCCGTGCGCGAGTACGAGCCGAACGGCAAGGTCGTGTGGACTTACAAGCTCGATCTCGCCGGTCGCC